>JAMOQN010000238.1 GCA_027063985.1 Desulfohalobiaceae bacterium | reverse complement strand
TCAAAAAAACAGGTTGGTATATCTGGTTTATCTGAAGACATAGCTCCAGGTGCTATTTCGCATCTGGTGTTATCAGATAAAGTGGCATTTAGGATTAAATTTCATAAAATACCTAAAAATACAGACAATTTATATTTTCGATGTGGAGTCCATGAAAAATTAAAACACGGTATTGGTAAAATAGTTAAGGTAAAAATAGATAAAATTCCCTTGGATGTACTGTCAAATTCAGTAACTAATTACAAGGTATTTTTAGAGCCAGGCTCAAGGTTTGTTCCCTTCTTAGAAATGACAAATACTCGTCCTCAAATTTCAGGCCTCTTAATGTATGAAGGTTATTTTTACATGACCAATAAACAAATAACATCTCCAATGGGATATAGATTAAACTATATTGTAGACTATGTGTTACATAGTGCCAATTCTCAGGAGCTTAATAGATGTCTTGAAGTGGAATGGTTAGAAAATCCCAAAACACAAAAACTTGTAAAATCTCTACTAAAAAAGTCTTCAACTAAGCGAGAAATAATTGATCAAATGTTAATGATTTTTACAAAAGACTTTTTTTATACATTAAATCCCCCAAAATGGCCTATTCATAACCCTATAGACTATTTTCTCTTTGTGTCAAAAAGGGGATTTTGCGGACACTTTGCCGTTGCTCTTACCTATATGCTTAGATATGCCCACATTCCAGCAAGGGTAGTTAGTGGCTATAGGGGTGGGGAGTTAAATCCGTTAGGGGATTATTTAATTGTAAGACAATCTCAAGCCCATGCCTGGGTTGAAACATATGTGAGTGATTCAGAAGGTTGGGTAAGAATAGACCCTGTTGATTTTATTCCAAGGGAAATGATAGATAAGTCAATAGAGGATGTTCCAACAGGATATATTTCTGATAATCGCATCCCTTCAGTTTTTAGACAGATTATTTCAGTTTGGGATTATGTGAATTATAAATACAGGATGTGGATTGTAGATTATTCTTATGAAAAGCAAATATCTTTTTTTAAACGACTGGGACTTGATCTAAATGGAAATTCTTGGTTTTTTATAGGAATTTTAATTGGATTTGTTATTTTAATTGTACTTATAGGTATTTTTTTAATTTTTTCCAGGTCAAAAAAGGAAAGTGTGTATGATTATTTTTTTATTTTTCTTAGAAAATTAAAAAAACGAGGTATAAAAGTGGATGCTACCTATGGACCATTGGAAATTAAAGATATGTTGGCGTCTAGAGATGAGTCATGGATTAAAAAGGCTTTGCTTGTAATTGAATTATATGTAAAAATAAGATATATAAATGAATTTAGTAAGGAAGATATAACCACGTATAAAAAATTAATTAAGGATATTTGATATGTTTTTTCGTAAAAAAATTGGTCTTGCACTGGGAGAAGGTGGAGCCAGGGGCCTTGTTCACATAGGGGTTTTACAGGTCTTCAAAGAAAATGATATCGAGGTAGATATAATTGCAGGCACCAGTATTGGGGCCATAATTGGTGCTATGTATTGTGAGAAAAAAGACCCCTATGAGGTGGAAAGCAGATTCAAGGACTTTATAAATAGTGACTTATATGAAGATGTGGGATTTATGAATTTGGAAAAACGGGGTGGCAGGCAACCAAGTTTTTGGGATCAGATCTATTCAAAGGTCAAGGGAACAATAGCCCTCACCCTGGCCCAGGCAAAATTAAGTATATTGGACTTTAAAAAGTTTAAAAAAATTATAGATTCCTTAATAAGGATTGAGACATTTAACCTATGCAAAATCCCTTTAGTTGTTGTTGGCACTGACCTTAGATATGGAAGAGATATTCCCATATGTGTAGGAGACTTAAAGAGAGCCGTAATAGCAAGTGCTTCAGTACCAGGCTTCTTCCCTCCTGTAGAAATAAATAATCATCTCTTAAGTGATGGTGCTATTGCATGTCCTGTTCCTGTAAAATATGCAAGGCTAAGGGATGAGACAATTACAATTGGTGTAGCAGTGCCCCCTAAACTAACGCCAATTCAAGACATAGAAAACGCTGTGGAACTTTTAATTAGAGCTGAAGAGATCAACATGTATTATTTAACCTGTGAGATGCTAAAAGATGCTGACATTTCAACAATTCCAGATATTGGCGATATTCAGTGGAATGAATTTCACCACATAGATGAACTTATTGAAATTGGCAGAGAAGCGGGAAAGAAGCTTATACGTAAACTCCATAAAAAAATGGGAGTTATAAAGCGTTTTTTTTAAATCTCTATTTCAAGGTGGAGGACATTTCCATTTTCCTCTTGGGAAAAAAAGTAAGAAAATTTTTTGGCTATTTTCTTTATCAAAAAGACCCCCATCCCCCCTTCAGTAGGAGATGTGGGATCTGGTTCTGGGAGATGATGGGGGTCAAATCCTTTGCCAAAATCTATTACATTTAAAATAACTTTTTTAGAATCCAACCATATTTTTACCTTTAATTTTCCTACGACTCCCTCTGGGTATGCGTGCTTTATAACATTGGCCGCTGACTCATATATTATCAGTTCAAGAAAGTAGAGGACATCTTCTGAACATTTTTCAAAATAGGGGTGTTTTGTGAAGATTGCCTTTGCAAAATGCCCAATTGCTGGAAGGTAGTAAACTTGTGCTGGGACTTCTAATAATATATCTGGTTCTTTGTTAGTAATGTTCATCTCTCTTTATCCTGAAATTATTTGTTGCTAAATTGAGGAGGTTGTCCTGTGGAAGCAAGCACTGCCTTCCAATAAGGAGAATTTACGTTTAATTTCCGTCTCTTTTTGGTCACCAAGGAGAGTGGGAGATAAACAAATTTTTCCATTAGCTTAGTTACAACCATATTTGTTTTCCCTGCCATGGCCGCATGGACCGCATGCTGTCCTAAGAATGCACAATATACTCCATCATTGGCATTTGCAGGTACTGATCTAATTATGTAACTTGGGTCAATAAATTTTAAGGTGATAGGTATATTTTGCTCTTTAAAGTATTTTTTTATCCTTTCCCTCAGTAATCCACATATATCCCCTAAAATTGGGTTCCCTGAGGCGTCAACAGGGATTTTCTCATTGTTTTTCTTCATCTCCCGTCGCCATAGGTCTTGCCCAGCACCTTCAGCAACAACAATTACTGCGTGACCCCTTTCCTGAATCCTCTTTTTTAAGTATGCCAAAAGACCATGTTCCCCATCAAGTTCAAATGGCTGCTCTGGAATCAGAACTACATTTACGTCTTTTTGGGCCAACGTGGCTTCACTTGCTATAAATCCAGATTCTCTGCCCATAAGTTTTACCATACCGATTCCATTTGGTGCCCCAGTAGCTTCTGTATGGGCACATCTAATGGCCTCAATGGCCTTTGTTACTGCTGTATCAAAGCCAAAGGAGCGTGGAACAAAGTAAATATCATTATCAATGGTCTTGGGGATACCTACAACTGATATCTTCATCTTACGTTTTTTTATTTCCTTCCAAATAGCAGAAGCGGCCTTCATTGTTCCGTCGCCCCCAATCATGAAGAGGATATTTATGTTCATCCTCTCCAGTGAATCTACTATCTCTTCTGGTGGTTGGTGACCCCTAGAGGATCCTAAAATAGTGCCTCCAAATTCATGGATTTGAGATACATTTTCAGGAGTTAGCTCCCATACGCTGTGCCCATATTGGGGCAAAAATCCCTGTAGACCATAACGAATGCCAAGTGTAGCCGCTACCTTATATTGATGATGCGCCTCCATTACAATGGATCTTATTACATCATTTATTCCAGGACAAAGACCTCCACATGTGACTATAGCACATTTTGTCTTTGATGGATCAAAATATATCTTCTCCTTGGGACCAGCCTCTTCAAATATGAAATATCTTTGATTTGGATCTTCGGCATCAATTACTTCTTCTGAAACATACAGATTTACCTCTCCAATCTCAGATAAAAATGGCCGCAGCTGCTCTGGAACTGGAATTTTGGCATCACCCAAGGTATCTACTTTTATTTTTTTAGGTTTTATCGTGGACATTGGATCCTCCTTCTTTTCTTTTACCTTGATTCTTTAATATATGAGGATAAAAGAAAATGTATTTTTTGACAAGACTATTTGTTGGTTTTAATCTAATTTAAAGTTTTTGAATTTTGGGTAAATGAGATAGGGTTGAATAATTTATTTTAAAGGATTAATCTATTAAAAAAAGGAGGTTGTGAATATGGAAATAATAAATATCAGGACAAAAAAAAGAGAAGAACTTGTTGATATAACTTCTGAAATAAGAGGATTAGTATCCAGAAAAGGCTGGAGGGATGGAGTTTTGTACATTTACACACCTCATACTACAGCAGGCGTAACCATTAATGAGTCTGCAGATCCTTCTGTGGCATATGATATAGTAGAAACCCTTAAAAAATTAGTACCCATGTCATCTCATTATAGACATGTTGAGGGAAATAGCGATGCCCACATAAAATCATCACTAATTGGATGTTCTGTAAATTGTTTTGTAGAAGATGGTAATTTAGTTCTAGGGACTTGGCAGGGGATATTTTTTGCTGAGTTCGATGGGCCTAGGAATAGAAAAGTGTATGTGAAATTCCTAAATAGATAGGGGAAGAAAATGGAAAAAAAGGCACCTGTATTTAAAGAAAATTATGAAAAATATTTAAACCAAATTAGTAAACTTGACTTTTCTAAGACTGCAAAAATTCTAGGATTAAAAATAAAAGACACATCAATTTGTGTGCCTTTTTTTAATAAATGTATTAAGGTCAACAAATCAGGCATGTATGATGAGGACGGAAAACAACCTATGTATTCTGAATGTGTGGTTATTGCCAAATATTTGTTAATGGCTCAAGATTCAGTGCCAGAGCCAAAGGGATGGGTAACTTACAAGGATTTTAAGGATGCAGCCCCATTTGCAGGTGCATTTTCAAATAATGTAGAAAGGATGATAGAAAAGCGTTTTTCAGGGAAGATTGATAAGTTAAAAGAAGCTGGGAAGATTTTAGGAGGAAATTTGGTTACAGATATGGATCTCTCATATGAACTCATAATGA
>JAMOQN010000237.1 GCA_027063985.1 Desulfohalobiaceae bacterium | reverse complement strand
AATTTTGAGGCAAGACTTTTTAAAGAGTAGTCTCGTAGTTCTGGGTCTATTAAATATGCCCCTAATGATAAATCAAATAGGTTGGATAAAGAAATATCATGTTTTTCAAGTTTATAGATAAGGTCTTTTATTGAAGCAATATAAACCTTTTTGGCTTTAGTTATTATTTTTAAAATATCTTCTTTTTCTTTAACAGAACATTCATATTTTTTGGTTGCAACCCTAAAAGATTTATTTATAGATACAGCAATAACATCTCCTTCTACCCTTTGTTTAAATTCCTGTATCTGGATTTTTGTGGGATTTGTATTCAAGTCCTTTTGGAATATAGTTTTGTTTTGTTTTAGGTCTAATTCTTTTATAAGGCTATAGAATTCATATTTTTCCAGAAATGGTCTGAGTTTTTCAACATCTTTTTTCTTTACTTTATAAAAGTTAAGGTCAGTTGAGATAGGTACGTCTTTTTTTAATGTGGTGAGTTCCAAAAATCTTTCTACATTTTCCCTTTGATTCATTAGCTTTTTGTGTATTTTAGGGGGAAGTTTATCTAGATTATTAAATATTTCGTCTATAGTAGAAAATCTCTTTATTATTGTAAGTCCTGTTTTTGGCCCTATGCCTGGTACTCCTTTTATATTATCGCTACTATCTCCAATAAATGCTTGATATAAAGGCCATGACTTGGGTGAAAATCCCTTTTGTTTAATAAATTCCTCTGAGGTTAATATCTTATCTTGCTTACCTGATGGATCCCAGATAAATACATTGTGGTCTAAGAGTTGGAATAGATCTTTGTCTGACCCAACTATTATAACTGGCATATCTTTTTTAAATAATTCACACATAGACGCAATATAGTCGTCAGCTTCAAAATCTTCTGCCACCACTGTGTTTATTCCCAATAAATTTACCCCTTCAAGAATAGGAGGGATCTGCTGGCTCAGGGGTTCAGGCATTTTTAGCCTGTTGGCCTTGTATTGGGTATCTATCTTGTGGCGAAAGGTTGGTCCTTTTCCGTCAATAACAAAGCATGCATATTTGGGTTCTTCTTGTTTTAAGACCTTTAAGAGTAACCGCAGAACAATAAACAATGCATTTGTAGGAAATCCATCTTTGGTCTTTAAATCTGTGAATGCATAATATGCACGATAAATATAAGATGATCCATCTATTAGATAGATGGGAGGTTGTGATAAATTAAGTTTCTGAGAGATCCCTTTCATTTTTTTCTTTTTTCTTGAGTTTTTTTATAATACTACATCCTTCCATCCTGTCCCACAAAAATTGTTGGGGGTGTTCATTTATTTTTTCCATCTCTACTTCAGCCCTGGCCATTGCCTTGTGACCCCCAGCACTTCCAACATCACCAAAGAGTTTTTTTGCAAGATTCCCCATATGGTGTTTTATCCCATCTCCCCTGAAAATTGCGATTAGTTTGCCATCGCAAATGCCAATTACAATGTCCCAGGAAATATCATGAATCTTCATGAAAAAGTCAGCTAAGATAACTAAAATATCAGAAGAATCCACCTCACCCATAAATACAGTGAGTCCATCGCCAATCACCCGCACTTTTTTTAATGCCTGGGAAAAATATTTTAGCCACTCTAATTTGTATTCACTGCGAACTATTTTTCGCAAGAGATTTTGATGGGCAAGTTTACTTAAATACCTGAATGCGCGCATATCAGCATCATGGAAATTGTTTTCAAAACTATGGGTATCTGTCTTTATCCCATAGAGCAGGGCAGTGGCTAAAAGTCGTCCAGGTCTGAGCTTTAAATTGTATAAAAATTCTGTGAGTATTGTACAATTTGCACCATATTCTGGTTGGAGCTCTACAAAGTCTGCTTCTACAGGGTTTTCCTTTGAGATTGGATGATGGTCTATAACAATACTGAATTTAAAATTTGAAAACTCAGGGTTGTGATGGGGTTGAGAATCCACAAGTGCGAACTTGTCGTATTGAGCAGCAAGAGGGGGTGTTAATTTTTGGATAGGTATTTTTAGATACTTTATCATGGCCAGATTATCTGGCCTACTTACCTCATTTACCATTGCCATGCCAACGCTTTCTACCTTTCTAACCAGTATTTTTTTCAAGGCCATAGCTGATGCCATAGCGTCTGGGTCTGCAACGCATAAAATCAGCCATCTCTGTTTTTTATTTAGGAGCTCATTGAGCTGCTCCAATTTTTGATTTAATTTTCTAAAATAAGACATAATTATAATCCTGGGAATTTCCCCTTTCTAGATTTCCCTACACAATGACTTGAAAAAGTCAAGGGAAGTTAAAAGGTCTTTAAAATTAAACACCTCTAAGAGATATGTGATTTGAGAAGACTTTGGATATATCTTTATCAATATTCTTTTTAAGATCTCAAGACCTTTTTTATCAAGGAGTGCTAAGGATTTGTGAATTCCTTTTTTGGGCGTATACAAGTGCAACATATTTATTTTTTGAAAAATTTTATCAAGATTTAACATATTAAATTGATTGTATTCAATTAAATGGCCTATGTCCAGACACACATTAATAGGTGTGTTTTGCACAATATCCCAGATGTCTGTTAAATCATTTTCTTTGACATTTTCTATGAGAAATTTATTTAGAGGTAAATCCCTTTTTTGGGCATTTTCAACAAAATCAACAAAAATATTTTTTGGGGCTGGGGGATGGAGTACATATGATGTTGGAGCTAAAAATAAGGTCTTATCTATTAGCGTGGCAATATCTTCTACTACGTAAGATACTCCTTTTTCCCACTCAAGGTCCAAGGGCAGATGAATGTTGTATGTTAGGTCAAAATTTTTAAGCTCATAGGGTAGATCTTTAACTGTGTAATTAAGACATGATTTGGTTTCAAACATTACAATGGAAACTTCGTCAACTAGGTGCTGTAGTTTTTTACAGTTTTCAAAAATGGTGTCAGGAAACACAAAAGATGTTGTGCCTATTTTTAATTTATGCATAACTTTTTTACTTACTTGTTTTTTATTAGACTAAAATTATGTAAGGGATGTATCCACAATTTTTTTTCTTTTTTTGAGTTTGGCCTTTATTTTTATGGCGTTATCAAGTCTAAGTTTTTTTAGAAATGGAGAAATAGCTGAAGTTATTTTCTTGCCAAAAATAGTTCTTTTTTCAGCGTAGCTCAAAAATAATTTAGACTTGGCCCTGGTTATGCCAACGAACAAGAGTCGCTCTTCTTCCTCTAAATCTGCATCTGATAAAGAACTTTTACAACGTTGAACATTGAACATTGAACGTTGAACTTTAACTAAATTTGCATCTGATACGGATCTTTTACCTGTTGAAAATGCTTCCTTGCAAAAAGGAATTATGTCTTGCTCCAGGGCTGGTAAAAATACTGCTTCAAATTCAAGTCCTTTGGATGCGTGGATTGTTGTTATACATACCTTTTGCGCCTTTTTAGATATTGTATCATATTCCTTTTGTAGGGCTATCCAGTTAAGTAATTTGTTTATATCGCCAATTTCCTTAAATTTTGATTTAAATTTTTTATAGCTTGGGGATGTGAAAAATATTGGATCAAATATGTCCATCTCTTTTGCTCTTTTTTCAATCTCTTTTAAATTGGACATATCTATTCCCTTAAAAGGGCCAGTGTTTAAAAGAGAGGCGATAATTAGTTGTAGAAATTTTTCCATTGCTGGATCTTCATAGAAATTCATCTCTTCTGGAGTGGAACATGGGATACCCATTTTATCAAGACTATTTTTTATTTGTGGAATTAGTGCTTTAAACCTAACAAGCACTGCTATATCAGAAGGGGAAATTTGTCCTGTCTTGCCTAGATCTGCCTCCATATGAGATGTAGCACCTATTAATTTTTTGATTTGTTTTGCAATCCACGTGGCCTCCATAGTAGAAGTAGGGGCAGTGTATAAATATATCTCTCCCTTATTTCTACTAGTAGAGACAGTGGACTTACCAAATTGAATTAAAGGAGTGGACAGCTCAATAATTTTTTGTGCTGAGCGATAATTTTTTTTAAGGGACATAATTTCTACATGAGGATAGGTCTTTTTAAGTGTGGATATTATGTCTCTTACGCCTCCTCTAAAAGAATATATTGCCTGATTGGGATCACCAATTCCAAAAAATCCCGTTCCATCTCTGGAAAGTAAGAGTTTTATAGCCTCAATTTGAATGGGGGAAAGGTCCTGTATTTCATCAACCAATACATGTTCAAAATAAATATCTTTACCTTTTTTGTTATCTTTTAGGTAAGTTACTAAAAATTCAACAAGGTCAGTATAATCAAAAATTCCCTTATCTTTTTTGAGGATGCTGTATTTTTCGTGGAGTTCCGATGAAGTTATTGGGAGCATTTTTTCGCGCTCAAATAGATATCTATCCCAAAGTTCACTTTTAGCTCCTTGCAAAAATAGGGATTTTGCCTCCATTTCACTGAGGATAATAGGATCATATCCCAGTTCTTTTTTTAAGAATTCATATCCAAGGCTGTGTATTGTTGATATTTTGGGGAGAGAAATTTCTTTATGATTACTAAGTCTATTTTGCAGTTCCAAAGATGCAGCAGTGGTAAAGGTGAGTATCAAGATTTTTTCTGGTAATACTTTTTTGTCTTTTATTAAGTGTATAGTCCTTCCAATTATGGTCCTGGTTTTTCCTGTTCCTGGCCCTGCAATTACCAGACATGGAGTCTTCTCTGTATAAATTGCTTCAAGCTGTTCTTTATTAAATTCTAAATTAGATTTTTCAGAAGAGGTTTCATTTTTTTGTATGATTAACTCGCTTTTTTTGGAAGGCTGTTTATCTCTGTTGTGCACAAAGATGGAAATCTTCCCATATCGACCATCAAATCCAGGTTCTTTGTGCACTTCTCCCTTTCTCATCCTGTCTATCCCAATGGCAAGCTTTTGAGAAAACTTTCTTAAATCATCAGTAGGTACATGCATGAGGATGTTGATTTCTGATCTAAATTCTTTAATAAGGGACGCATATATTTTATAAACAGCCTTTGTGTTTGGGCCTTTTTTTATGATTTCAGAAATTATTTCTGGGAGGGGGATAAGTGAGTGAAAATCAGGTGCATGAGGGGGCTTTTTAGGCCTTTGTCTATCAGACAAAGATATAATTCTGTGCATCACCCCAATGGTAAGTGGTTGTTTGCACACTGGACAAATATTATTGAGTTCAATGGACTTAGCAGGATCAAGGACCACTCCACATTTTCTATGTCCATCTAGGTGATATTTACCTTCTTCTGGGAAAAATTCTATTGTGCCCAAGAAATCCCCTGTCCTGTATTTGAGTGCATTGTATATGGTGTAGTAAGAGAGCTCTCCTTTAAAGAGATTTGCCTCTCTTCCCAATTTTGCTCCTGAATGTGCATCAGAGTTTGATACAAGGTAAAATCTGTCTAGCTCACTCCATAGCCAATTCATTGGTGGGTCCGATGATAGGCCAGTTTCAAGGGCAAAGATCTCATTTGTGAGAGATCCAAAACACTCAAATATTGAGTCAAAACCAGATCTTGAGCCAAAGAGTGAAAACCAGGGGGTCCATATGTGAGCTGGGATCAAATAGGCCTTATCGTGGGTCTCCAAGACCATTTCAAGGAGATGCTCGCAGTCAAGGCCCAAAATAGGCCTGCCATCAGATTCTAGATTGCCTATTTGGGCAAGTTTTTTGTTAAATTTTTTGGCTGCATCAATACTTGGCATAACCACGAGGTTGTGAATTTTTCGGACCTTACCTGACTTTTTGTATATTGAACTAATCTCTGTGGTGAGTATAAAAGATACTTTTGGATCTATCTTTGATTCTAAAGGGATTTCTATTTCTTTCTCAAGGTTTGATGTATCCTTTAGATGTAAAAGTCCATCTTCCCCCTGGTATAGATGTTCTTCTATCTCCTCCATCCATCCAGGATGGGTAAAATCACCAGTGCCGATCACATCAATTCCCTTTACTACTCCCCATGCTGCCAGTTTCCTTATGGTGAGAGTTTTGCTGGTTGCACGGGAGTACCTGGAATGTATATGTAAGTCTGCGACAAACAACTTATCCTCCAACTTGTTTGTTTAAATATATCTTTGCAACTACCCCACTGCCTCGCCTGTTTTTTATCTCCAGCCAACAATTGTTTTGTCTACAGAGGCGCTGAGCAATGGAAAGTCCAAGGCCTGAGCCTTTAGGCTTTGTTGTGAAAAAAGGATTGAATATTTTTTTTACGTGATCTTTATCTATCCCTTTTCCTGTATCCTGAACAAACATCATAAAGTTGTTGAATCTGTCCCTACCATATCCTATAACAATTTGTTTTTTTTCTGTTTTTTCCATTGCCTGGATACTATTTAAAAGAAGGTTATATAGAACCTGTTTTAATTGGTCCTGGTCCCAAATTATCTTTTTGCCTTTTATTGAAGGTGTGAGTTTTATTTCTACCTCGGGATTTGTGAGCTTTATATGAAAAATTAGTTGACTCAAAAGGTCTTCTAAATCTATCTCCTCTCTCTCAGGCTCCTTTGGCCTTGCAAAATATAAAAAGTCCTTTAGCAAATTATCCAGTCTCTCTATGTCCCTAAATATTACCTTATTTAGTCTTTGTTTTTGTTCTGTTGTGAGTTCACTTTTATCTATAAGTTGTAAAGAGCCTTTTATGCCAGATAGGGGATTTTTTATCTCATGTGCAAGTCCTGCAGCAAGTTCACCAATAGCAGCCAACTTTTCCATTTGAACAACCCTTTGCTCAAGCTCCTTTATTTTGGTTATATCTGAGAAAATAATTAAATAACCTCCATTATTGGGTGTTTTAGAGAGGGTTACTCCAAGGATACGTCCTTTGTCTTTTACTTCCCTTCTAGTTAAGTCTTTTTTATCCCATTTATTCCATATTTCATAAAAGGGATAAAAAACTTTTTTTAATGGTTTTGTTAGGACATATGTATCATGAATATTTAAAATTTTTGCACCCATCTTATTTATGCTTTCAATATTACCATGTTTATCTAAAACTATAATACCACTATTTATCCAATCAAATACTTTAGTTTTTAGTATATTGGCCTTGTTTAGGGCATCTTTTTGTTTGGCAATTTCTCTTAGTAGGACATCTTCCCTTGACTCTCCCATCCTTACAAGAAGAACAATTAAGCAAAGAGCTGATATCTGTAGAGAATTATAATAAAGGGCCATATGTGTATTAAGAGTTTTTAAATTAAATATATTAACTCCTTTTAATTGGAGTATGGTAATAATTAAAAAAATTAATAAAATGGATAAAAATGTGTATGTTAGTGTCTTTTTACCAAGAATTCTTCCATATAAGAATACTATTGCAAGAAATAAAAAACTTCCATTGGATGATATACCACCAGTTATGAGTAAAAAATAAGTGGCAAGTATTATATCGGTAATAAGTTGAAGTCTAAAAAATAAAATGACATTAGAAAAAAAACGCCATGTTACTATAAAAAAAAGAGTAAAAAAGAGTCCACTTAGAATAAAACCCAGAATATCTTTGTGTTCAAAGAGTTTTGATATAGAATGTGTAAACTGAAAATTTTCAATGTTTACTATTAATATAGGCAAAGATAGTACAATAAATACAATAAGACGAAATATGCATATTTTTATAACAGTATTTTCAAGATATTCCTGTAAATTTTTAGGAAGGGTTTTACTTTCCACATTCTGTTGGATCATTTTTTATCTTGTCAAGGGTATGTCTAAGGGCCGGTAATATAGTAGATAGGTTTTCTACTACAGCCTTTTTACTTCCAGGTAAATTTATTATTAATGATTGCTTCGCTATCCCGCAAATTGCCCTGGAAATTATTGCGTGTTTTGTTTTTTTCAGGCCTTCAGAGAATATTGCGTGTTCAAATCCCCATAGCCTCCTCTCAATTATTTTTTCTGTTGCATCTGGGGTTATATCCCTTTCAGTTACCCCAGTTCCTCCAGTGGTGATTATTAAGTCAACTTTTTTTAAAAAGGCCATTTCTGTTAAAACATTTAATAGCAAATAATAGTTATCGGGAATAGTGGTCTCAAGACATAGAGATATTGGCAATTGGTTTTTAATTATTTCTTCAATAATGGGTCCGCTTAAATCCTCTCTTTCTCCTATAAATCCCTTGTCACTAAGTGTTATTCTTGCCAGAGTATAGGTGTTTTTCCACACCAGGTATCTATTTTTTTTGTCTAAATAGACATCCTCCAGGGCCATTAGATCCAAGACAATTATTTGTGTAGAAGAATTATGTGTCCAGAATATATCTGTTATTTGGAATTTCGGATGATTTAAGTCTTCACCTACATATGAACCAATAGATATTGTTTCAATATCACCTATGAATTTTATGGGATAATCATCATTAGAAAAAGGGGCCACTACAGCAGAGATATTTTCTCCTCTTTTCAGTTGAATTGGCCCCTTTTTTGTAGCAATTTCTAGAGTAGTTAATTCTTCTTCCATGTATTTTCCTGTCCTTTTAAGACTCGAGCAATATTTTCTCTGTGTTTATTTATCACAAGTAACATGATTATGAGTGAAACCAGAAAGTAAATGAACCCTTTTTGAAATAGCATGAAAATGGGCATAATCATAACAAGGATTATTGATCCCAGTGATACATATCCTGTTAGATAGATTATTAAAAGTGCAATAATAACAGAGATAATTAAAGCGCATGAATTTAATATAAGGTAGATGCCTATTGTGGTTGCAACTCCTTTCCCACCTTTATAATTTAGAAAAACAGAATACATATGTCCTATTATAGCAGAAAGGGCTGTTAGGGAGATAAATATAGAATTTGTGGACAATTTAAATGCAATAGCAACAGGTATTATTCCTTTTAACATGTCTAATAAAAAGGTGCACACACCGTAAAAAAATCCACATGTCCTTGCCACATTTGTAGCACCTATGTTTCCACTCCCAACATCTCTTAAATCTACTCCCTGTTTTGATTTTGCTATAATTAGGCCAAATGGTATGGAGCCAATAAGGTAGGAAACACCGATCCAGATTAGTTGAGCAATTAATTTTTCCATTCATCTTCCTCCACTTTTTGTACTTTTATTATGTTGTTTAATGGATCTATTTTATTAAACCTCAGCCAAAATTTTTTCCCTAAGAATACTTCTTTTTTGAACAAGTTATGGGGTACTTTGAGCAGTAGTTGCTCAATTGGCAGTATCATTGTGTAGCACTGGGGGTCTTTGTCTACCACTATAGCCTGCCAATTTCTCTTTTTACTATATCTTTTTAGATATAGCAACTTCCAGTATCTAGTCCTAAATTTCTGTATTTTTGTGGCTTCTTGCAACCTTACATTTAAGTAAGGCAACATAGATTCCAGCTTTTCTTTTGACCAGGGGACAGAACCGCATAACACCCTATCTATTTGCGCCATATTTAAAAAATCAATATATCTTCTCAAAGGAGATGTTATTGGAGCATATCCTTCTGTGCCCAATGAGGCGTGCGGTCTGGGAATTGTTTCAATGGTGGTTGCACTAAGGAGTTTTATTATGCCATAAATCTTCACTGGATCTTTCCAAATGCCACTTGTTTCCTTTGGAAGGGATATGTCTTGGTTGCGAAATATAAGTGGGACTTCATTAGCTTGTGCCCACTTAGCAGCAATTGAATTTGCAAGGATCATAAATTCTGATACTATTAGTTGGGCATTTGGAGAGGGATTTGGCTGCATTAGATTTATTTCATAGTCATCTTGTGTGGGAGTCAAAACAATTATTGGCTCCTGCCTTTCAATTATCACTGCACCCTTATCAAGTCTTTGTTCCCTAAGCCTCTTAGCTATCCTGTAAGCGCTTATTAATTTGGAATCTTTTTTTTCTTCTATTAGTCTCTCCACTTCCTTGTAAGTTAGGTTATATGCCACTTTGATCCATGATTTTTTTAGTTCATAAGATTTAATGGTGCCAGAAGAAGAAAAATCAATTTTGATTATAAGGCCTGGTTTTATATCTTTGGCGTGGAGGCTAAATAAATCTATCCCTAACTCTTCAGGCAACATATGAGACGTGCCTTCTGGTAAATATAAGCTTGAAGTTCTTTTACAGACCTCTTTATCTAATTCAGTTTCAAATTTCCAGCCTAAAATAGGGTAAGCAAAGGCCAAATATAATGTATATCCTGTTTCTTCTGTTCCCTCAATGTAAAAGGCATCATCTATATCTTTAGTGGAAGCTGAATCAATTGAAATAAAGGGTATATCTTCTGGGGTTGCTTGTGATGTGTAAAAATTGTCCTTAATTTGTTGAACATCTTCTTTGAATTTTTCACACCACTCATTACCCCATTTATAATCACATTGATCTAGAAGGTAGTTATAGTGTTTTGGTACAAGTTTCCATGTCTGCGCCAAAATAAGAGGGAGGTGGGGCGTATCTGGAATATCCTGGGTAAGTTTTTTCCACTTGTTTTGAAAGGACTTATTATCTGGACTGGCAATCCCCTTTTTTAAAAAAAGTACCAGTTCATTTTTAATGTCATCTTCTAACTCTGGTAGTTCTACCTTTGGATTTTGCCTTTTTTCCCATAGGATATTGAAAAATTTTCTTCCAGTATCAATTAATTTTCTTTCTGTTTCAGCTCGTTTTAATTCTTTAATTTTGTTTTCAACTATTTCTGGAGAAAATATTTTAAAATTGGGATTCAAAAATTTAAAATGGATCTTGTCTTGTACCAGTGCCCTGCCCAGGGCTGCTACCTGGTTAGAATCAGGTGTCTCCCACAAAAGTTCTGCCAACCAATGAACAGAGCATTCCTCTATTTCTTCGTGGACCAATTGCCAGATTTCCTCTGTGCTTATTTGAGATTTGATTTTCTCCCTCTGTGTATCAATTGCCTGCATTTTATCTAAGATCTCTTGACGGACTGAATCATGGTCAAGATACGGCCCAATCCACGGCAGGATGCGGCTTTTGGTGATCTTAATGGTCCTGTTTTGTTGAGTTACTATGGTCAAGTTTTTTTCTGTGGATAGAACACTCCCTATATTCAATTGATTTGAATGCAGGTATTCAACTATACACCCTGGTCTTAAATTTAATTGGTTAGTCACAATTCCTAAGGCCTTATTTTTGTGCAGGGAATATCTAAAAAATATTCCCTGCTATTACAGTTATATTTTATTAATGTTTAAATGATCTCTGTCCTGTAAATACCATTGCAACCTGTGGAGTTGCTTCATTAACTGCCTTTATGACCTCATAGTCATTTAATGAGCCTCCGGGCTGGGCAATGGCTATGACCCCCTGTTCAATTGCTAAATCCACACCATCTCTAAAGGGGAAGAATCCATCTGAGACCATGACTGAACCTGGGAGTCCACCCCTGTCTTGTTGTACCTGGTGGTTTATTTCTTCTAAAATGTCTCTGTGTTTGCTATCTATCCTCGCCTTTTGCCTGAGTTCGTAAAAGGACAATCCTGTTTTCTCATATGTCAATCTATCAGCATATTTTACATATGCCTTGTGTATGGTCAAGTCCACACAACCAACCCGATCCTGTTCCCCTGTACCTATGGCTACTGTGGCACCATCTTTGACAAAGAGAACAGAGTTGGAGGTAACACCGGCCTCTACGGCCCATGCAAATACTAGGTCTTCAAATTCTTTTTTGGTTGGTTGTCTAGCAACAATGGTATCTCCATCTTTAGTGGCTTGTGCAGGTAAGAAATTTTCAGGGCCAAGTATTTTATTTCTAAAAGAAAACTGCAGGATCATACCGCCATCAACCAAGGATTTTATGTCCAAAAATGGTTCATTTACTAGCTTTTCAAGATTTGCCAGCCCCTCAATTTTCAGTATTCTTAAGTTTTTTCTTTGTTTTAAAATGTCCAGGGTCCCTTCTTCATATTCTGGGGCAGCAATTACTTCAAAATAATATTTATTAATAAATTCAGCAGCATCTTTATTAATGGGGCTATTTGTAACCACTGTTCCCCCAAAAGCAGCAATCCTATCGCTGAAATAAGCCTTGGTCAAAGCATCTAATACGCCTTCATCAGACCAGGCAGCACCACATGGATTGTTGTGTTTTAATATGACACAACTAGTTTTTTTTGTGAGGTATTGAAGTACATTAATTCCATTATCCACATCTGTTAGGTTTATCTTTCCAGGGTGTTTTCCTGCTTGAAGCATATTTTTTTCGCTTAGTGTGGAAACCAGCTTGTAATTTTTAGAGGGCACTCTGAATTTTACATCTCCTAATTCCAGTGTCCCCTGGTAGAGCTCATAGAGGGCTGCTGGCTGGTCTGGATTTTCTCCATATCTTAAGCCTTTTTCTTCGCCTCCTATTACCCATGTACGTTTTTTATAAACCAGTTCCTGGTCCCCAACAGTTATGTGCATCTCCCTTGGAAAAGGATCCTTTAAAATAGAATGATACATTTTTTTTATGTTCTTCATTTCCCAAACTCCCTAAATTGTTGTTAATTCTTCCTGGTTTTTGGGCTTTCAACAACACCAATAAAGTTACGGCCTTTATTAATAAACAAAAGTGAATAAATCAATTGATTGTTGAAGAAATTTTCTTTTTCCTCATAAGGATTAAATATCAATGGGTTTTACTTAACTAATTTTGGGCGATAATCAATACTTGAATGATTGGTTTTAAAAGGTTACCATATGTTGGCTTTAAGGAGTTGTGGATTTTAAATTTAAGAGGGGTGTAATTTGGATAAGATATTGGAAAAGCTGGCGGATAAACTTTTATCACTGGATGAGGCATCACTTGTTGGGCTCTGGAATAAATATTTCCAGCAGGTGCAGAGGTTTGAGCCATCAAAAAAGTGGGAACAATCTGTGATTATTCTGTCCATGATCCAGGCGGTTAAGTGGAAAAATCAATTATTTAACCTCAAATGGCTGCATCTAACCCGTCTAGAGAAGAGGTTTAATAGAAAATTTCCAATGGAAGTGAAAGAAAAAAAGGATCTGGCAGGTCCAGTTATAAAAGCTGAAAAAAAACAAAAGGACAGAGGTAAGGTTATTTTTTTGAGGACCAAGAAAGAAGATAAAGGTGAATAGGGGAAATATTATGGAGAAAAATAGAGTAGTTATAGGAACCCAATGGGGTGACGAGGGTAAGGGGAAAATTGTAGATCTGTTAAGTGAGGAAGCAGATGTGATAGTGAGGTTCCAGGGGGGGGCTAATGCAGGTCATACCCTCGTTGTTGGGGATAAAAAGATTATTTTACATCTGGTTCCGTCAGGAATCCTGCACCAGAACAAACTTTGTTTGATTGGAAACGGAGTAGTATTGGACCCAGAAATTTTTTGTGAAGAATTAGCTGAACTGGAAAGATCAGGAGTTTCTGTCTCTCCTGAGAGGCTTAAGATTAGTTATAAGACCCACCTTATTATGCCCTATCATAAGATGCTCGATAATTTGAGGGAATCAAAGAAAAAGGGCAGTGATAAGATTGGTACTACAGGACGGGGTATTGGACCTGCTTATGAAGATAAAGTCTCGCGGATAGGAATAAGAGCCTGTGATGTATTAGATGAACAGAGGTTAAAACAAAAGATTGAAAGGGCATTGGCAGAGAAAAATGTCTTGTTTAAACATTATTTTGATTCAAAGGAGATATCTGCAGATGAGATTTTAGAAAAAATAGGTGATTGTCTTAAAAAACTGAGACCTTATCTTGCAGACGTATCTTCAGAGATTTACAAGGCAATAGATAAAGGTAAATCTATTTTGTTTGAAGGCGCTCAGGGGACTCATCTGGATATAGATCACGGAACTTATCCCTTTGTTACATCATCTAATACAGTTGCTTCAAATGTGTGCGCAGGTTCAGGTTGTGGAATAGCAGTAATAGATGAAATTTTGGGGGTGGTTAAGAGCTATACAACTAGGGTAGGAGGAGGACCATTTCCCACTGAACTCAACAATGAGATTGGAAATTACCTTCAGAATAAAGGTGGTGAGTTTGGAGCTACTACTGGAAGACCCAGAAGGTGCGGATGGCTTGATCTGGTAGTACTCAGGGAGTCAGTCAGGCTAAACAATATTAGCTCAATAGTGCTTACTAAATTGGATGTGTTATCGGGTCTGGATACCTTACAAATATGTACAAAATATGTATATAATGGCGAAGAAATCCTGTATCCACCTCAGATAGAAAATGGTCTTGCATATGTAGAGCCAGTGTATGAATCCATTAAAGGATGGGATGAAGATATTTCAAACATAAAGACCTATGACAATCTACCTAAGGCAACCAGAGATTATATAACATTTATTGAAGACAATCTTAAAGTTAAAGCAAGGATTATATCAGTAGGTCCTGAGAGATCGCAAACAATTTTTAGGTAATTTAGTCAGTGTGAATAAAGATCTTTTGGTAGAACACAAAAGGGCAATTAATATATTAAAAATGCTCAAACATAGCCCTCCCAGGGTGCTCATAATTGAGGGAGGGCTATGTTATGATAGGCTGGAGATAGGAAAATACTGGTGTGCACTTGTAAACTGTCCCATGGATCCTGGGCCGTGTTTTGAATGCAAGTTGTGTAAAGGTGTGTTGAATGAAAATTTTCCAGACATGGCTATATTAGATGGCGGGGAGGGATCAATAAAAATTGAGCAGGTGAGGATAATACATAGGGATAGGGATATACTTCCTAGGGAAGGCAAGTATAGAACTTTTTTGTTTAATGAATCTCAAAATTTGACGTTGCAGGCTGCAAATTCCCTTTTAAAGGTTTTAGAAGAACCTAAGGATAAAAATCTCTTCGTATTACTGGTTCCTCAAAGAACACTTCTTCTTCCAACTATAATTTCTAGGAGTTTTATCCTTACTTTAAAATGGAAAACAAGGCAAATTCAAGATGAAACCATCAAAGGGATAATAAAAGGACTCTTAAATTTTTGGATGACTGGAAAAGGACTTTTTAATATTTTAAAAGGCAAAAAGGTAGATAAGGATTTGGTTAAAGAGGTAATTTTTTTTCTACAAAAATCTATAATTGATAGCATTTGTGGTGATACAATAAGTGATATAACTCAATTTTTTAAAAAAAATATTAATTCACATAATTTTTGGAATGTAACATATGTATTGGATCAATCTTGTTTGATGTTAGATACAAATCTATCAGGGGAAGATATATTTTACTGGATGGCGCTTAATTTATATAGCATTTTAAAATTAAACTAACTTGTTTTAACACTTGGTATAATTATATATTCTTTGTTAGGATCTTCTATTATTTTAGAAGGAAGGACAAAGTCATAGCTGGAAAGTACCATATTTTTAAATGGAGACATTATTTCGCAATGAATATAGATTTTATTTGCAACTATAGAATAGTGTCCTGTAAGTATTAAACTTACATTTATATCTTTATTTAGCTCGCCGAGGTTCCTTGTTAGTATAAATTCACCATTTCTTGGTTTTATTTTAATATCTTTTTTTCTTAATCTTAGATCCACAAGGTTATATCCCAGGTGGGATAGATTTGTTCCAATCAAGTAAGGTATTAATCGTCCAAGTGAATTGGATGAATCAAGATTTTCATTATTACTAAATGTTGTTATTAAAATATTTCTATTGGCTAAATTTAATTTTTTCAGTTTTCTATTTAAATAATCTGCCGCTTTGTAGCTTTTTTTGAGTAAAATATCGTTGTTATCTGGAGGTATACTGGCAAAAAGGGGGCGGCTGCTTTTTGGGGCATGCTTAACAGTTGCACAAGATATAAAAAAAATACAAAAGAATGCACCAATTGCTATTTGAAGTATTGTTTTCTTTTTTTTGGACATATCCATAACGTATCCTTACAGATTTGTCCCTTTAAATAATCTTTTTTGGGTATTTATATCCCAAGTGTCATAGGGGGTTAGGCCCACTACTTTTTTAAATGTCTCCATTGCCTTTTGTGTCCTCTTTCCCCATATTCCATCTATTTTCCAATTATATAGTCCCAGTTCTTTTAGTCTTTTTTGTATTAATTTTACATCTTCTTTATTTTGTTTTGATAATATTTTGATGCCTAATTCAATTGGGCCACCCTGTATCTTTGGTTTTGCCTTTTTTTGTATTTTCTTTTTTTTGACTTCTTTGATTTTTTCAGGAAGTATTAGATGTTTATAGCTATCAGGCACATAAAGAGTAAAAGAGATAGATGATAATGTTATATTGTCTTGCTGGGAAATTATTTTTATTGTTACAAAAAGTACGTTATTATTGATTTTAGTGTAAGTTCCAGTCAATATTCCCTTGACCTTATATTTATTTAATATTAAGGATAAATCTCTGCTTAAGGCAAACTCACCTTTCTTCTTTTTTATAAGTATAGAGTCTTTTCTTAGCCTTATTTCTTTGACCATGTATCCCTTATTTGAAAAATAGGTTCCTATGCCTTCTTGAATTATTCTTGCCAGCTTGCAGGTTGTATTGAAATCATTTAAATTAGTTAGTGTTGTTATGAGTAAGCTACTAGATGGAGGTATCACATAATTTATGTTATTTTCAAGTTCTAACGCCATTAATTGTATTACATCAGTTATATTATATGTACTTAAATCAAAGAAAGTTATTTGTTCATGGGGACTGATATATTTATTTTGTTTAATCGTTATATAGTCTATTTCCCCACTAAAAGATATACTAGAACTTAAGATCAATAAAAATATAAATATAAATCTCATTTTCATAACCATCTTCCTTATTTATCTACAAGTTTATAGATTTTATAGTCCCTTTCCACTGGAATATTTTTAAATTGATAAATTTTTAATTTATAATCATTTACTGCACTTAAATTGTTTGTTAAATTAAAGACAGATGAGTCTCTAAAGATAATATGTCCTTTATTATAAAGGCTCGTATTAACTATTACTTCCTTTAGATTGGGGATAATATAAGAGTTAAAAACTAGCAAGAAATTAGCATTAGCTCTGTTTGAGATTATAAAATTTTCTTGAACCAAGGAAGTGGCGAGAAGTTCTCTATAGTTTTTTTCAAATAGTGTATTTTTCCCTGGGGCGATGTATACACTTCTTGGAGTTGTCACTGGATAAGACGGGACAACTCTGGAGATAGATTTTGCTACGTTATCCGCCAATTTTGCCCAGGCTTTTGAAGGAGATGTGTTTTGGGTGATATAAAAATATGAACCTGTGGTAACAAAACCCTGAATAGGTGGATAGGCGGATCTAACGCAAGAACAAAAGAACAAGCTGGCAATAAGTAAAAAGGTGGTTCGATACTTTTTTAAGTTCATGGCAGCTAACTTCCTTTTTTTGTTTAACTCTTTTTATTTATTAGCCTATCTTCATATCAGTATATCGGAAATTTTTTTATTTTCTTTAGGTATAATGTTTTTGACAGAACTTGGATGCTTTCTTGACACAATTTTTTTATATGATTACATGTATATATACATATTATAAAAAGGGCTGATATATGGAAAAACTAAATGCCAGAGAACTAGATGTTTTGTCAATAGTGGTAGAGGGATATATAGACAAGGGTACTCCTATTGGTTCCAGATATGTTGCCAAGAAATCCAAACTTAATTTAAGTCCCGCCACCATGCGGAATGTTATGGCTGATCTCACTGAAAAGGGTTTTTTAAAGCAGCCCCACGCCTCTGCTGGAAGGATTCCCACAAAAAAAGGTCTCAGGTTTTACTTAAACAATATTTTAAAACCTAAGCCCCTTTTATATGAAAAAAAGAAAATAAAGGAATATTTTAACAGCACTGTAGGGTATGATTTTTCCCAAATTTTAGAGCGGACATCAAGATTTATATCCAATGAAACTGCGCTAGTTGGATTGGCTGTTTCTCCTGAAGTTTCTTTTATGAGATGGAAACATATAGATTTTGTTTTGGTCAAACCAGGCCTTGTGATGGCTATTTTGGTATTTGAAGGGGGTATGGTTCACAGTAGACTTGTAGCTGTGGAAGATTTAAGGATAAATTCCGATGATCTAGTCAAGTTCAGTAATTTTTTAAATGAAAAATTTTCAGGTAAGCCTTTATTTGAGGTGAAAGGTCAGTTTTTAAAGGAAATGGAAGAGGCTAAAAAGAAATTTAATGAATTATATATAAATGCCTTAACCTTAGCGCAATATACGTGTGAAGCCGAAGATGAGCGGGAGATATTTGTTGAAGGTACCCATAAGGTTATTGGCAGTATAGATCCAAAAGATGTGGAACGGATGAAATCTCTTTTGGAATACATAGAAAAAAGATCAGAATTTTTAAAGATTTTAGATAAAATAGAGGAAGGAAAAGGAATTTTTATTCATTTTGGAAATGAACTCTTTGATCCTGACCTGGGTGAATGGTCAATAATTTCCTCCCCTTATGGAGTCTATGGTGAACCTTTAGGAATTATCGGCACCATTGGCCCTATCCACATGGAATATTCAAAATTAATCCCCATGGTTGACTATATGGCCAAAATGCTTAGTAAGATACTTGAGGCCAGGCTATAGTAGCCAACCTTCTCTTACTTAATTTCAAGTCTGAATTTTCAAAAAAATAATTTGTGGAGGTGTAGTGGATGAGTGATGAAAAAAAACAACAACAGGCAACCTGTGAGCAAGAACAAAAGATTGAGGTAGAGCAAGAAAAACCAACCAAGGGAAAAGAAGATAATATAGATATAGAAAAATTAAAAGAACTCTGCAAAGAGAAAATTTGTCCTGAGTGTCCAGTAAAACAAGAAATGGAACAGGAGATGCTCAGGGTAAAGGCAGATGCAGATAATTTTAGAAAGCGCATGGAAAGGGAAAAAGAGAATTTTTGTAAATATGCAACTGAAAAGGTCTTAGAAGACATAGTTCCAGTTATAGACAACCTTGAGCTGGGTCTAGAGCATGCGAAAAATGTAGAGGCGTGTAAGGACATTGTTGAAGGTATAGAAATGACTTTAAATATTTTACTAAATACCCTGAAAAATCATGGGTTAGAGCAGATTAAAACTGAAATTGGAGAACCCTTTGATCCAAATTATCACGAGGCCATGGCACAGCAGGAAAGGGAAGACATGGAACCTGGCATGGTGTCTACTGTTATGCAGAAAGGATATAAGATAAAGGACAGGGTACTTAGACCTGCAAAGGTAATGGTGAGCAAAAAACAGGAAAATAATAATTAGACCCTTTACAAGATTAAAAATGAGCTTATTTTTTATGTAAAGAAAATCTAGGAAATTAGGAGGATAAGAATATGGCAAAAATAATAGGAATAGATCTTGGAACAACAAATAGTTGTGTTTATGTAATGGAAGGAAAGGAGCCAAAATGTATTCCCAATCCTGAAGGTGGGAGAACTACTCCATCCATTGTTGCGTTTACTGATAAAGAGAGATTAGTTGGTGAGTTAGCAAAGAGGCAGGCAGTCACTAATCCAAAAAGGACTGTGTTTGCCATAAAAAGACTTATGGGACGTAGCTATGATTCAGAAGAAGTGAAAAAATGGAAAGAAAGGTGTCCTTATAATATAGTTCCTGGACCAAATAACGATGCATATGTTGAGATTGAAGGGAAAAAATATAGCCCACCAGAGATCTCTGCAATGATTCTGAGGAAATTAAAAGAAGATGCAGAGAGTTACTTGGGCGAACCAGTAAAAGAAGCAGTTATAACTGTTCCTGCATACTTTAATGATGCCCAGAGGCAGGCAACAAAGGATGCAGGAAGGATTGCAGGACTTGAAGTAAAGAGGATAATAAACGAGCCAACAGCTGCATCCCTTGCATATGGCTTTGATAAA
This sequence comes from Desulfohalobiaceae bacterium, assembly GCA_027063985.1. GTDB lineage: Bacteria > Desulfobacterota > Desulfovibrionia > Desulfovibrionales > Desulfothermaceae > Desulfothermus. The sequence continues at coordinate 5,141 of JAMOQN010000237.1, read as the reverse complement.
AATGTGAATCAAAAAATAGCTGTTTATGACTTAGGTGGTGGTACATTCGATATCTCAATTCTCGAAGTTGGTGATAATGTTGTTGAGGTAAAGGCCACAAACGGCGATACCTTCCTGGGTGGTGAAGACTTTGACCAGGCACTTTTAAATTACATAATTGAAGAGTTTAAGAAAGAGACAGGAATTGATTTGAGCAATGATACAATGGCCTTGCAGAGGCTTAAAGAGGCAGCAGAAAAGGCCAAGAAAGAGCTTTCAACCGCCCTGGAGACTGATATTAATCTGCCATTTATAACTGCGGATCAAAGTGGTCCAAAGCACCTGAATATGAAAATCAGTAGGGCAAAGTTAGAGGCACTTACAGAACATCTTGTAGATAGGACATTAGGACCATGTAAGCAGGCATTGGCAGACGCTGGACTTACAGTAAATGACATAGATGAAGTTATCCTAGTTGGTGGTATGACCAGAATGCCTCTTGTACAGAAGAAAGTAAAAGAGTTCTTTGGAAAAGAACCCCATAAAGGTGTGAATCCTGACGAAGTAGTTGCAATGGGTGCAGCTATTCAAGGTGGAATACTCTCTGGAGATGTAAAAGATGTATTGCTCTTAGACGTAACTCCACTCTCTCTAGGTATTGAGACATTAGGTGGGGTATTTACTAAACTAATTGAGAAAAATACTACTATTCCAACGAGAAAGAGTCAGATATTTACAACTGCTGCTGATAACCAGACTTCAGTATCTATCCATGTACTTCAGGGAGAAAGACCCCTTGCAAAGGATAATATGAGTTTGGGTAGGTTCGATTTAGTTGGGATTCCTCCTGCACCAAGGGGAGTTCCTCAGATTGAGGTTACCTTTGACATAGACGCAAATGGTATTGTGAATGTTTCTGCAAAGGACCTTGGAACTGGTAAAGAACAGTCTATTAGGATCCAGCCATCAAGTGGTCTATCAGAGGAAGAGATACAAAGGATCATTAAAGAAGCAGAGGCCCATAAGGCCGAAGATGAAAAGAGAAAACGTTTGATTGACTTAAGAAACCAGGCAGATACTTTGATTTACTCAACTGAGAAGTCCATGAGGGACCTTGGTGATAAAGTAGACAGTGCCTTGAAGGCCGAGTTAGAGCAAAAGATAGAAGAGCTAAAGAAAGTAATGGATGGTGAAGACGAACAGGCAATTAAAAATGCAATGGATGCCCTAACTCAGACATCCCATAGATTGGCTGAGTTATTATATCAGCAGCAACAAGCAGGAGCGCAAACAGGTGGAGCGGATTCAGGCGCACAAGCAGGTGCATCTAACGCACAAGCAGGCAATCCAAATCAGGATGATGACGTGGTAGATGCTGAATACACTGAACAAAAATAAGTGTGCTTGACATAAACATTCCCCCTCCTCTAATCTTGAGCCTGGGCTTAAAATAAAGCCCAGGCTTTTTTATTTAAAAGTTGTTAAGGCGACAAACTTAAGATTAAGAGGTTTGCATGAGATATTATTTATTATTTTGTATTTTTCTGGTTCTTTTTATAGGTTGTGGCCCTAAAAGACAAATTAAGATGGTTCCAAAATCTCCATTGGAGATTGGAGATTATCTCTGGGAAAAAGGGGAGTATATACCTGCCTGTCAAAATTATGAAAAGGCCCTTTATAGCCATCTTGCTCCCAAACAAAGGGAACTTACCTTGATACAAAGGATTATTAAGTGTTCTCTCCAGACTAAGAATTTAGTTAAGGCCAAATTATATTTGGATAAATGGAAATCAATTGATCCAGAATACCTAAAAAAATGGGAGTTTCATAAATATTACTTGACTTATTTAGATTTAAGAAATGAAAAACAAAAATATTGCCAATATTTAATAGACTTAATCAAAAAAGATCTCCCTTTAACTATTAGAAAAAACAGCTTTATTTTATTGGATCTCTCATATTTAAAAGACAAAGACATAAATAATGGAAGAGCTATTTTTGATAATTATTACAACACATTTAATTCAAGGGAACAATATGATATTTTAAATGCTCTGTACAAGAGCATATTAGAGGAGAATATTGCAACAAAATATGATTTAGAAAACCTAGATCCAGCAAAACTTCCAGATAGTTTAATAATGTGGGCAAAGATTTTGTGCCTTTTGTCCTCAAAAAAGATATCTTGGTCCAAATCTTATGTTTTGCTCCAGAATATTTTAAACAATAATTCCCTATTAAAAGAATTATTTCTAGATGAATTTAAAACACTTATTGAAAAAAATGGCATACCCAGGATAGAACTTGTTTTGATCTTACCCTTTGATCCTTTATATGAGCAAGTTTCCTATGGGATTTTGAGTGGGGTTGAGGCAGGTATTTATGAGATGGAAGCGAGTGGTGTTGAAGCAAAAGTAGTTATTTTAAATTCAGACGCAAGGGGCTGGATAGATAGATTAAAAGAGATTGCAACAAAGGATTTAATTGTAGGCGGTTTTATTAAGCTGGAGACTTTTAATGAGATATTGAAAACAGATCTTCCAAAAAAAGTCCATTTATTTGCATTTAGGTCTTATATTCCAAACGAAGGTGTGGACGGTTTTAGATTTTTCCCATCCCATAAAGACCAGGTCACTGAGTTAATAAAGTTTTGTATGGATAAGCTCCAAATAGATTCTTTTGCTATTTTTTATCCAAGGTCAGATTATGGCAGAAGACTAGGAGAGAAATTTTTTGATGAGGCTCAATTACGTGGGGCTAAAGTCCCACGGATATCATGGTATCACCCCAAAAACACAAGGGATTGGCAAAAAAAAGTAGGTAATTTTTTAGATGTGCCAAAAGATCTGTTTGAAGATAAGGACGATGAAAAGATAAAAGAGTTTAAACCAGATATAGATTTTTCCGCTGTTTTTATCCCTGATTCCCTTGAAAATGCCAGGATAATAATTCCAAACTTTTTTTATTATAATGCATCTGATTTATATTTTTTAGGGCCAGCTCTCTGGGGTAGCTTTAAACCAGAATTTACTCCCCTGGAAATATCCATGTTTAAAAAGGCATATTATCCATCTCCCTGGATAGAGGATAACAATAATAACCAGCTAATTAATTTGAAAAAAATAGTGTTTGATTTAAGTAAAAAGGATGTTAACTTCTGGATATGCCTTGGGTATGACTTTTTTAGGTATGCAGCATATCTTAAGGGACAACTGGAAAATGGGCAACATATTGATTCTGTTTTAAATAACCCAGAATTTAAGTGGACAATTGGACCAATTAAGTGGAATGAAAAGGGAATTGCTACTCAACATATGTTTGTTTTGAGGGTGTATTAAAAATCTATCTTAAACCAGGAGAGTTATATGAAGATATCAAAGGAACAGGTCAAAAATATAGCCTATTTAGCAAGGTTACATCTAGATAATGATAGGGTTGAACTTTTTTCAAGACAACTGAGCCAGATTTTAGATTATATGGAACAATTATCAGAAGTGGATACATCTAATGTAAAACCTATGTATTCACCAGTTGAACATCCTACCCCATATAGGGAAGATGAGGCCTATTCTGAATTTACAAGGGAAGATGTATTAAAAAATGCGCCAGAGGAAGATGGGGAACACTTTATTGTACCAAAGGTAGTTAGCTAAAGAAAGAGGAGAAATGTCTATGGATGTTAGAAAATATTCTGGAATCAAAATTAGAGATATGATTTTAAGTGGTGAGGTCAAGGTTGAAGAAGTTGTAAATGCATATTTAAAGAGGATTGAAGAGACTGAAGGAAAAATTGATGCCCTCCTTTACATAAATAAACATGAGGCCATTGAGATCGCAAGAGATATGGATAAAAATGGCCCTGATCCATCTAAAAAACTCTGGGGAATCCCAATAGTTATAAAAGATGTTTTAACAACTAAAGGCATTCCTTCTACTTGTGCGTCAAAGATGCTGGAGAATTTTATTCCTTTTTATGACGCTGAGGTAGTTAGGAGAATAAAAGAACAAGGTGGGATCATTATTGCCAAATCCAACATGGATGAATTTGCAATGGGGTCATCCACTGAAAATTCAGCATTTAAGCCAACAAAAAATCCATGGGATTTAGACAGGGTTCCAGGTGGCTCCAGTGGGGGATCAGCAGCTTCCACTGCTGCATCTCAATCCCCTATTTCAATTGGAACAGATACTGGTGGGTCTATTAGACAACCTGCTGCATTTTGCGGAGTTATTGGGTTAAAACCAACTTATGGCAGGGTATCTAGATTTGGGCTGATTGCCTATGGGTCTTCTTTAGACCAGGCAGGTCCAATTACCAGGACAGTAAAAGATGCAGCCCTCATGCTATCTGTGATTGCTGGAAAAGATAAAAAAGATTCCACATCATCTCCAAATCCAGTGCCAGATTATTTACAGGAGATGGAAAAATACAAGGACCTAAAGTCAATAAAGATTGGTCTGCCAAAGGAATATTGGCAAGAAGGGCTAGATCCTGATATTCAAAAGAAATCAGAAGAATTTTTCAGGCTTTTAAAGGAATTAGGGGCAGAACTCATTGAGATCTCCCTCCCCCATACCAAATATGCAGTTGCCACTTATTACATAATTGTAATGGCAGAAGCCAGCTCAAACCTCGCAAGATATGACGGGGTGAGATATGGATATAGGACAAAGGACGCAGAAGAATTAATTGATATGTATGTAAAAACACGTAGTGAAGGGTTTGGATTTGAAGTTCAAAGGCGTATTATTTTAGGCACTTATGTCTTGTCTGCAGGATATTATGATGCCTACTATAAAAAGGCAGCCCAGGTAAGGAGATTAATTAGACAGGACTTTTTAGATGCGTTTTCAAATTGTGATGTGATACTAACCCCTGTATCACCAACACTTCCATTTAAATTAAAGGAAAAAATCCATGATCCTTTGACCATGTATCTTGCAGATATCTTTACAACTCCACTTAATTTAAGTGGTCTGCCTGGTATTTCCATTCCTGTGGGACTTGGGGATAACCTAAAACTCCCAGTTGGGCTTCAATTTATTGCTCCGCCATTTAGAGAAGATATTTTGTTGGGAATTGCGGACAGAGTTGAGGGAGAACTTGATCCTTTGCCTGAACCCTTTGGTCTAAAAAGTTAATGAATTATGAGTTGATGTTA
>JAMOQN010000236.1 GCA_027063985.1 Desulfohalobiaceae bacterium | reverse complement strand
GCTGTATTGTCCCTGAAATATTTAAGCATATCCACTGGTGAGCCAATCTTATTTTTCCGTCCAAAGTAAGTGGGGCACTGGGACAAAATCTCAACCACAGAAAAACCTTTATGTAATATGGCCTTTTTCAGATATTCTTTTACTTCTTTAAAATGGAAAGTAGTTGTCCTGGCAACAAAACTAGCGCCAGCAGATAATGCCAATTTTACAGTATCAAAGGCAGGATCTAAATTTGAAAATGGCGCAGTAGTAGCCATTATATTCCTACCTGAAAGGGGAGAAAACTGACCACCAGTCATTCCATATATCCTGTTGTTCATTACTATTGCTGTTAAATTTATATTCCTTCTACATGCATGGATAAAATGGTTTCCCCCAATTGCAAGTGCATCTCCATCACCCATTGGCACAATCACATTTAACGAAGGACGAGCCATCTTAACCCCAGTTGCAAAGGCAATGGCCCTGCCATGGAGGGTGTGTAAGGAGTGAAAATCCACATAACCAGAGATTCTTGAAGAGCAACCTATCCCAGAAACCATAACGATTTCATTTTTAGGTATGCCAAGTTCAGCAACTGCCCTGAGTAAATTATTGAGCACTATACCATGTCCACATCCTGGACACCATAAGTGGGGGAAAAACCTCTTTCTAATGTAATCTTTTACTGAGTAGCTCACTATACTCCCCTCCCAAGTATAACTCTTGTAATATTTTTTATATCTGTTGGTGTAATAAATTCCCCATCTACCCTGTTTACAAGATACACCTTCTCTGGATAATCCACACTTTTTTTAACCTCGTGGACGATCTGCCCCATATTTATTTCTACCACAAAAACAAAATCTGCATTTTCACATTTTTCCTTAACAAGATAAGAAGGAAATGGCCACAAGGTCTGAAGTTCCAAAAGCCCCCATTTCTGACCTTTTCTCCTCATTGATCTTACAACGTGAAGAGCTGTCCTTGCAGAGGATCCATAAGATATCAATACAATATCAGCATCTTCTAAAAAATACTCATTGAATCTTGCTATCTCATGTACATTTGACTCTATTTTATCAACTAAATGATGTAAAAGTCCGTGTACGACCTTGGGATCAGTTGTGGGAAATCCCCACATATCATGAAAGAGCCCAGTCACATTATACCTGTGTTTTCCCCCAAAGTCTGACATGGGTAGACGGCCATCTTCCCTTGGCAAATAAGGATGATAATCAACACCTTCAGGTACTGAGGTCCTAAGACGTTCAATAACTGGTATTTCTCCCTGCTCAGGTATAATCACCTTTTCCCTTAGATGGGCAACTGCCTCATCAAATAAAAGGATCACTGGTGTCCTATAGATCTCTGAAAAATTAAATGCTTCAACTGTTATTTTAAATAGATCTTGATGATTAGAGGCAGTAAGTACAATTATTGAGTGATCCCCATGTCGTCCCCATCTGGCCTGATACACATCTTGCTGGGATCCCTGGGTTGGCAAACCAGTTGATGGCCCAAACCTTTGAACATCAACTACAACACATGGGATTTCAGCCATTACTGCCAAACCAAGCCCCTCTTGCATTAGAGAAAAACCAGGACCACTTGTTGCTGTCATTGATTTTTTTCCAGTCAAAGATGCCCCCACTATGGCACATATAGAGGCTATTTCATCCTCCATCTGTAAAAAACTTCCTCCACTCATGGGAAGCTTTTTTGCCATGTATTCTAAAATCTCCGATGAAGGAGTTATAGGATAGCCGGCAAAAAATTCAACTCCAGCATAAAGTGCCGCCTCTGCACAAACTTCATTACCCTGAATAAATTTAAGCTGCTGCTTGTTCATCTTCTTTCTCCACTAAAACTTCTATTGCTAAATCTGGACACCTATATTCACATGTCCTACATCCTATACAATCCTCAGCTCTTACCACCACCACTTTTTCTTCTCTATCTATCTCCAAAACATTTTTGGGACAAAATTCCACACAAATTCCACACCCTTTACACCACTTTCTGTTGATAATATGCTTGACTTTCATACGCTATCCTTAAAGTTTAATCAAAATTACCATGGGAAAAGGCATCATCTCCACCATAATAGATATCATTAAAATGTTCACTAACTGGCAACAAAAAATATTCATTAGACCCAATTTTCTTTAAATAAGTATGACCTACAGTATAAATATATCCTACTACATGGCATGCATTTTCATCTTTAATAATCAGGGCATACAAATCTGGCTTAATATATTCAATCCTGCTCATTAGTTCTTTAAATAAATCAGGATTTTTTATCTTCTTAAAAAATTTACTCAAGGTAATTTTTTCATTTATGTGCTTTTTTAAAAATAAAATAGCTGGTGGATTATAGACAGGTTCTGCATAGTAGAGATCATAGTGAGCATAATCTCTTTTAAGTGTTGAGATATCTATTTTTATACCAAGGGTATAGGGGGGAACCATTGAAGGAGTTTTAAGGCCACATCCAATTAAAATGATAAAAAGCATAAACATCAAAAGGAGCCGTTTACTCATTTAAAAACTCCTCAAATCAAACAAAATAATTAACTAACACTTACTCAATTGTTTTTTATTTTGCAATAAAAATTTCCAATTTGATGAATTAGATCTCTTTACTCTTATTCTTGTAAAAAAAAACCCAGGGTAGGTTCCCCGGGTTTTTTCTCCCTATAATAATAAAAATAATGCTAATTCAACTTATTTACCTGACTAGACAACCTTGAAATCCTTCTTGCAGCATTTTTCCAATGGATTACACCCTTTGATGCAGCCTTATCTAAAATAGAGGTAGCATCCCTTAATGCTGTCTGGGCCAATTCCCTGTCCTTTGCTTCTATTGCCAACCTGACTTTTTTGATGGCCTTTTTCACCCTGCTTTTCATGGCCCTATTTCGTGCCCTTCTCTTTAGTGATTGCCTATGTCTCTTAAGAGCCTGTTTTGTATTAGCCAAAGCAAGAACCTCCTTTTATTGCCGTTTTTTGCACCTGCAAGCTGCAATATATATTTTAATTTCTCCACCCTGTCAAGGTTAAAACTTAAACTATCTTGGAACTGACAAATAATCAACCTCACTTGGCCTTTAAGAAATCCCCAATTAACTCATCAAAAAGCTCCTTGACCCTTATTATCTTTGTGGCACGATAAGCATTTTCTCCTGCAAATGCAAAGCCATTATCAAGGTCACCCTTTTGGGCATTGATAAGTGCCAGAGAAATACAATAGGGTGCTTTTTTTGGATTGCATGTCTTTATGCAGTGATAGGGACATTTAACAGGCATTTTCTCACCTTTTTCAACTAATTCTAAGAACTTATTTCTAATTGCCCTGCCAGGTAGCCCAACGGGACTTTTAATAAAAACTATGTCCTGTTTTTTAGCCCTGATATATTCCTCTTTGAATTTTATTGATGCATCGCACTCATCTGTGGTGACAAATCTAGTTGCCATTTGGACTCCAGAAGCTCCATTTTTTATCATATTTGCTATATCTTCGCCACTATATACCCCACCAGCAACTATAACAGGGATTTTTTTACCATATTCTGCCTCATAGGGTGAAATGGCCTCCTTTGTTTGTTTTAAAAGGCCAATTATATCTATTTTACCTTCTTTAAGCTCTTCCAATGAATAACCAAGATGTCCCCCGGCCTTTGGTCCTTCTAACACAAATGCATCAGGGAGGAGGTTGTATCTTATCCACTTTTTGCATATTATTTTTGCGGCTCTAGGAGAAGAAATAATTGGTACTAGTGCTGTTTTATTTTCTGGATATAACTGTTTTAATTTAGGTAAATTCAAAGGCAGGCCAGCCCCTGAAAATATTATATCTGCCCCAGCTTCCAAACTGGCCTTTACTAAGTTTTCGTAATCAGTTTGAGCTACCATTAAGTTAACCCCAACAACTCCATCTCTTATTACATCCCTTGCCTTTGAAATTTCTTTTTTTAACATGTTAATGTTGCTTAAATGGGGATTTTTTCTAAAATCCTCTGACAAAAACCCTATTGATGCACCAGATATAACTCCAATACCACCACATTTGGTAACAGAAGAGGCCAGTCCACTTAAGGAAACCCCTACTCCCATGCCTCCCTGAATTATTGGAAATTCAACTTCATGTACACCAATTTTTAATTTTGGAATCTTCACATAAGCCTCCAAAAACTAAATAGTGATTTAGCTAAAAAGACCTGCGTCCTTCAATACTTTTTCAAGTTTTTCTCTATTTTCAGGTTTCATCTCACATAAAGGCAAACGGAGCTCCAATTTCATCCTGCCCATTAGATGCAGTGAGGTTTTTACTGGTATTGGGTTGGTTTCAAAAAACATGGCTCTACAAAGGGGAGCAAGTTCATAGTGAAGTTTTTTGGCATCCTCAATATTACCATCAAAAAACGCATTGCACATACCTGCCACTTTATCAGGCACTATATTACTTACAACTGATATTACACCTCTGCCGCCTATTGCAAGCATTGGAAAAGTAATAAAGTCATCACCAGAAATGACCAAAAAATCCTCACCACAAAGCTCTAAAATATCAGAAGCCTGCCTTATATTTCCACTTGCTTCCTTAATCCCAATAACTTCAGGGACATTTTTCTTTATCTCATATAAAGTTTGAGGCAAAAGGTTTGTACCTGTCCTGCCAGGGACATTATACACAACTATTGGCATAGGAGCTGCTTTTGCTATTTCTTTATAGTGTAGTATTAGTCCATTAGGAGTTGGTTTATTATAATATGGGGTTATTACAAGGGCTGCATCAGCACCAACTTCTTTGGCAAAGGTTGTTAGTTCAATTGCCTCTTTAGTGTTATTTGATCCTGTTCCAGCAATTACAGGGACACGACCATTTACCTGCTCAACACATATCTTTATTACCCTTTTATGCTCATCATGGGACATTGTAGCAGATTCTCCAGTAGTCCCGCAAGGGACAAGTCCATGGATACCTTTTTCTATCTGCCATTCTATATGTTCCCTGTACTTCTCCTCATCTATTTGTCCATTTTTAAATGGCGTTACTAAAGCGGTAAAAGCTCCTTTTAAAAAATCCATAACTATCCCTCCTGATTTTAAGGTTCTAAGTTTTAAGTTCTAC
>JAMOQN010000235.1 GCA_027063985.1 Desulfohalobiaceae bacterium | reverse complement strand
CCAAAATTCATATCAGATATGGCCTTTAATCACAGTTTAATTTATGGTATCTTAGCTGTAATTATAGCAATATTAGCTGGTTTTGTAATGGGATTTATATTTAAAGATAAGGGTGGAGCCCATTAATTAACTTGAGTTTTACCAGAGACGCATAGATTTATGCGTTTCTGGTAAAATTTAATAAATAGGGAGTGGTCGAATATGGAATGGTCATTAAAAAATATCTTCAACTTATTTAAAAGAACCAAAAAAATTAGCTTTCATGAATTATTCGACCACTTTCAGCAACTTATTAAAGAAAATAATCTTTCCCTTGAGATCATCGCTGATATGGGAGAAAAATTAAGTGGAGAATATATCTTTGACAGACATTACATAGAAACCAGTTCTATTAATCTTGCTGATAGCATTTATAAAATGATTTATCACCTAGAAGCCATAGCTCCGGGGAAATATTCTCGACTTCTTCCAGTATATGCAAAAATCAGGTCTGATATAGAAGAAGAGTTAAAGGGCAACATAATTATTCCAGAAGGGAATTACGTACTTCCTTATGATAAAATTAACGATGAATATGAAGACGCAGTTGGTGGTAAAAATGCCCATTTAGGAGTTATAAAAAATCTACTCACAATTAACATACCAGATGGTTTTGCAATCACAACCAAAGGTTTTTTAAAAATAGTAAAAGAATCTAATATAGCAGGTGAAATTTCAGATATAATTAGTAAATGGGAAAAAGGAGATATTGAAACATCTTGTGCATCCAAAAAAATACAAAATCTCATATTAAGTATTGAGCTACCTAAGGAACTGGTAGATGAAGTAAATCAAAATATCAATAAGTTAAAAAAAAGGTACAAAAATACGGCTCTATATTTTGCCGTTAGGAGTAGCTGTATTGGAGAAGATAGTGAACACTCCTTTGCTGGTATTTATGAGAGTTATCTAGGAGTACCTCCTGAGGATATCCTTAATAAATACAAAGAAGTTATAGCTAGTACTTATTCAGAAAGGGCTATGGAATATAGAAAAAATAAAGGTTTCCTAGAATCAGAAATTGCCATGGCAGTGGGATGTCAAAAAATGGTCCAGGCAAAGGCAAGCGGAGTAATGTACACTTTAGACCCTTTTAATCCCGAACAGGAAAGATCTGTAATTGCATCCACTTATGGTCTTGGAGAAGGCCTGGTCTCAGGAAAAAGGGCTGGAGATAAATTCTATGTTTCCAGGACATACCCCCATGAGTTAATTGGTATGGATATAACCTATAAAAAAAATATGTCCCAATTAAATCTCGATACAGGTAAAATAGAAAGAATGGACGTTCCAGATAAGGATAGAGACAAACCATGTCTTACTAATGAACAAATAAAAAAATTGGCTCAAATAGGAATGAGATTGGAAAAATATTTTAAACATCCCCAGGACATAGAATTTGCTTTTGACATGGAAAACAACCTGATAATTCTTCAAACCAGACAACTTTCCATAGACCAAAAAAAAATACAATTTAAATGTGACTTAGATTCAATAAAAAAAAGATTTGAAGTTATATTATCAGGCCAGGGAGAGATTGTACAAGAAGGCATTGCAATGGGAGAGGTATATAAAATAACTTCTGTGGAAGACTTAGAGAACGTACCAGATGAATGTATATTGGTTGCAACTTTTTCTTCCCCTTTACTTGCCAAGGCAATAAAAAAGGTAAATGGCATTATCACAGATATTGGCTCACCCATTGGACACTTATCTACAATTGCCAGGGAATTTAGAATACCAATGATAATCAATACTAAAAAGGCAACCAAGATATTACAAAATGGACAAAAGATCACTTTAAATGCAACTGATAACGTGATTTATAATGGTTATTTAAAAGAGCTATGTTATTATGAATTTAATGAGGAAAAATTTGAAGAAACAAAGGAATATAGACTACTTAAAAGGATCTATAAGAGAATTTCACCACTTAATTTAGTAGATCCCACAGGAAATGATTTTAGACCTGAAAATTGTAAAACATTTCATGATATCATAAGATATATCCACGAAAAGGCGGTTCAAGAATTAATTGATCAGAATTGTTATACAGACCCTAAGCTTAGCAGTGCTGCAGTAAAATTAAAGCTGGATATTCCCTTAGACTTAATAGTGATTGATATTAGTGAAAATGCTATTATTAAACCCAGGCAATTACATGTAAATAATTTATCTTCTATGCCTCTTAAGTATTTTATCAAAGGGGTATGTAGTGAAAATGTATGGTCTTCTTCACCAGTTGGTATTGGATTTAAAAGTTTTATGTCCAGCATGAATAAAACTTTTGCCTTTGATGTTGCAGACCCAAAATTTATTGGACAAAATCTAGCTGTAGTTTCAAAAGAATATGCAAACATAAGTTTGAGACTGGGTTACCATTTCACCATGATAGATACTATTGCATCAGATGATCCCAATAGTAACTATATTTACTTCAGGTTTTTTGGAGGCGTATCAGAAAATGTAAAAAGGGCAAGGAGGGCACGTCTCATAGGACGGATTTTAACAGAACAGGACTTTTTAACAGACATAAAAGGAGACTTAGTTGTTGGACGTCTAAAGGGAATGGCAAAGGAAGAAACACTGGAAAAAATTATGGTCATTGGAATCTTGGTTGCCTTTACTAGACAGCTTGATGTCCAAATGACAGATGATAAGACAGTAGATTATTTTGCCAAGGAGTTTCACAAGATTTTATTACAACACAAATTAGGCAATAGTGAAATTAATTTATAAAAAAAGAGGGGGATATCATTATGAATAACCAACAAATGTCAATATTAATACTAGATGATGAACCAATTGTAACCAAACGCCTTAAACCTTCTTTGGAAAAAAAAGGATACTATGTTGAGACATTTACAAGGAGTATTGATGCCATTACCAGATTTAAACAAAGACCATTTGATATTGTGATAACAGACTTAAAGATGGAAGGGATTGATGGAATGGAATTTTTAACTGAAGTTAAAGAAATGAGACCTGAAACCGAGGTCATAGTCATAACTGGATTTGCCACTATGGACACTGCAAAAGAATCATTTCAAAAAGGGGTATTAGACTTCTTAGCAAAGCCCTTTAGACTTAGCGAAATACATGAAGCTGTGGCTAAGGCAGAAAAAAAAATCAAAGAAAAAAAGGCACAGAATTAATCTAAACAAAGGAAGGTGAATATGAATGTATTAATTTTTATTGAAAACAACCTGGCATCGAGCATAAGTTTAAGATATATATGCAAACAATCTCAAAAGGTTTCAATGTTTATTCAACCCATCCATGTGGAAGAACCTACTCAAGGACACTTCCAGTTTGGCGCCGGATGGGTGAGAAAGACCTGGGAAAGGACCCTTGTTGATACCACCAAGGACGAAATAGAAACATTCCTAAAGGCAGAAGCAGGTAACTGCAGGGGCCTAACCAAGGTCAAGATATTAGTAGGAGACAAGGAAAAAGAATTACAAAAAGAGATTGAAGGAGGTTTTTACGACCTTTTTGTAATGGGTCATTTGTCCTCATTTGATTCTAGCATGTTCTATGAGCTAATTAAGGGTTCTTTTTTGAAAAAATTAAGCACCCCTGTGTTACTTGTTAAAAACCTTACTCCATTTGAAAAAGTCCATATTCTTCTAGATGAATATATGGATATAGAAAAGTTAATCCCCTTTTACCTTAAATTGTACGAAAATGCCCAGGTAAATGTCTCTCTAGTATATTACAACTTTTCAGAAAATAAGGAAGTTAATATTAATGATGGTTCAGAAAACAAAAAGATCCAGTTAGCCAAAGAATTATTAATGGACAGGGGTATATCTCCTGCTGAGATATTGGAAATTGAGGGAAGTCCTGAGGTAGTTGGGGATAGGCTTAAGAGTAGTGGAATGGTTGTATCTATGCTTAATAAAAAAGGAAGAAAGAGGCCAATTAGTGATGTACTTGCCTCCACTCCAGTTCCTGTTTTAATAATCTGGGATTAAACCTTATCTTATTTTAGGAGGATTTTTATGAGAATTTTAGTAGCTGTAGATACAAATCCATATAGTTCCTATGTGGTCAATGAAGTAGGTAAAATGGCAATAAATACTTGGTCAGATATTACCTTGCTGGGAATATTAGACCCTAAAAAATCAACAGGCAAAGTAGAAGAGAGTGATCTGGCAAAATCTCTTTTGGACTTTAGAGAAATAATAACTTCCTATTATCCCAAAGGGGAATGTCCATATTCAAGGGAAGAAATTAAATCCTTTTCTCAAATTAAAGATGATGTCTATGTGGCAACTGGTAAAGGTGGATTAAAGACTCTAAAAATAGTAATTAGAAAAGGCATAAATCCAGTCCAGGAAATTTTAAATCAGGCTGATGAGGATGAATCTACTCTTATAGTGCTGGGATGTAATAAGACAAATAAGTGCAAATGGGATGATATGGATGTTCCTTCTAAGGTAGCAAATCAGGCATCGTGTTCTGTATTAGTTGTAAAGGAAAACAAGACCCCAAAACAAATTGTTTGTTGCCTTGATCAGGAATATATTACCCAAAATTCACTTGAACTTATAAACCAGATGGTGACACTTTATAATGCTGAGTTAAAAATCGTGGGAGTTGCTGAAGGTGAGTCACTGAAGATGAGAGTAGAAAATACCATGAAAAATCTGTTTATGTATTATCTAAAACAGGATATCCCTTTGTGGCTGGAGGTTATAAACTCATCTGTTTTCCCTAATTTTGTACACCAGATGTCCCAGGATAATTTGATAGCTATATGGCTTGGCCCAAAGTCTTTTTTGAAAAAATTCTTTCCAGATGAAAAAATAACCACACTAATAAGTGATGCCCCATCTTCTGTTCTCTTACTAAGATAAGTAGCCAATGGGCTAGAAGCCCTTGGCTATTTATTGTTCAAAATTTTCTATAGTCTTTAGTACCCATGTGGTGGATACTCAAAAAAGGATCTTTTCTCCTAATTAACCTATGTTCTTATTTTTCCCTCTAATTTAAGTTAGTTCCATGTCTATAGATGCTGTTTTCACTGCACCTACAGGACAAACCAACTCGCATTGTCCACAGGCCACGCAGTGCTCTGCTGAAAATAAGATCTTGGCACTCTTAGCATCGTAGAATAAGGCATCAGCTCTACATACTGCAAG
>JAMOQN010000234.1 GCA_027063985.1 Desulfohalobiaceae bacterium | reverse complement strand
AAAAAGTAGAACAGATAATTGATCATGTCCCATCTTTGACCCATGTAATAAGAATAATGGGTCCATCTGATAAGTCAAAAAATATAATTGGATATGAGGAAGTTATAGAAAATTATAATGGAGAGAGTTTAGATTTTAACAGAGATATAGAACCAGATGACATTGCATCCATATACCATACAGGTGGAACCACAGGAAGGCCAAAATTGGCAAGACGTACCCATTTTAATGAAGTGGTTGTGGCATATGACTTAAAATGGGGAGCTGGTCTAAATCCAGGGGAGACTGTAATGGTAGGGCTCCCTTTATTTCATTGTAATGGCACTATTGTTACAGGTCTTATGCCTTTTTCAATTGGTGGGCATGTTGTGATGCTATCTCCAAAGGGATACAGAGAACCCAGCATAATCAAAAATTTTTATAAAATTGTTGAAGAATTTAAACCAGTATTTTTTAGCTGTGTGCCAACAGTACTCTCAATGTTACTGGATGTACCTGTTGAAGGGCGGGATATATCTTCCCTTAGATATGTTGTTTGTGGAGCAGCACCTCTAAGTGTGGAGCTGTTTAAACGTTTTGAAGAAAAAACCAAAATGAAGATCTTAGAAGGATACGGACTCACAGAGGTTGCAGTTGCATCATGCGTGAATCCAAAGGATGGAGAGCGAAAAATTGGCAGTGTTGGAATAAGGCTTCCGTATCAGAAAGTTGCCACGTTTATTTTAGACGAGGATAATAAATTCGTAAGGGAAGCCAAGACTAATGAAATTGGAGTTGTGTGTATAAGTGGCCCGTGTGTATTTAAAGGCTATGTTGAAGAGGAGCACAACAAGGGGATTTGGCCAAAACAAGGATGGTTTAACACAGGAGATTTGGGTCGAATTGATGAAGATGGATATTTGTTTTTAACAGGAAGAAAAAAGGATTTAATAATTAGGGGAGGGCACAATATTGACCCATCTATCATAGAAGAGACCTTATATAAGCTTCCAGAAGTAAAGACAGCAGCAGCAGTTGGAAAACCAGATTCATATGCTGGAGAGGTACCTATTGCTTATGTTGAATTAAGTGAAGGCGCTAAGATAACAGAAGAAGAACTTATGGAATTTGCCAGAAAGAATATTGGTGAGAGGGCAGCTGTGCCAAAACAGATTATAATAGTTGACCAGATTCCCCTAACACCAGTTGGTAAGGTCTTTAAACCAGCCCTTAGATGGGATGCAGCCAAAAGGACATTTGAAGGTGAACTTGAAAAGATAAAAGAATTTATGAAAGAGTTTTCTGTTGATGTTGGAGAAGACAAACTCCATGGAACAAAGGTAAATATTGAAGCTACTCCAACAGAAAATGTGAGTAAGGATGAATTAAGAAGTAAGATTAGTGAACTTTTCAGTAATTATCCATTTTACTATGAGATTAATATTAAAGAGTAACTTAGTTTAAAACCTAAGTTTTTCAAAAATTTTGACAAACTTAGGTTGATTATCTGATGTTATAACCTATAGGATTGAATGATGTGCGTTCTATTTCAATTAGACAAAATTTGGTTAAAGGGAGATGTATATGTATTCATTAAAATATGATCCTGATATTTGTTATTCATGTAGTAGTGTAGATTGTTTAACAAAGTGTTGGTATCAGGATTTAAGTAACATACAAAAGGCAAGGGAAGAAAAAAATAAAATATTGCGAGGAGAATATTCAGAAGTCCTGGATAATTGTATAACGTGTTATGGATGTGAAGAACACTGTCCAAATAATAATCATCCTTTTTATCAAATTGTAGAGCTGCAGGAAAAATTGGGTATTAAAAATGTACCTGACCCAATATTTAAACAGCAGCTAAGGATGATGGGGCCTAAAAATAGGATAAAAAAGGAGCCTCTTTCTCCACCAATTATTGATATGTGTTTGTTTCCGCAGCTTATTGATAATATAAAGGGCAAATTATATGAGGGTGCATCTATTATTTGGGGCGGGGATATATTTTGTAATATTATGTGGCTTCATTTTGCAAATATGTCTGTTATATTAGAGAGACTTCCAAAGATGATTCAGAATATTTATGAATATTATATCAAGGATAGTAGCACAGATGAAATAATCTGTTTTCACGATGAATGTTATGGTGCCTTTAAACACCTTGCCCCTGCCTATGGAATTGAAGTGCCATTTCGACCTGTTCATGTTTTTGAGTATATATTAAATAAATTAGACCAATTAAAGTCAGACATTAAACCATTAAATGTAAAGATAGCCTATCAAAGACCCTGTTCCAATAGGTTATGTCCTGAAATGGATGAAGTTTTGGACAAGATTTTTCACAGGATTGGAGCAACAAGGGTGAAGAGAAAATATGATAAAGAAACTCCCCTTTGTTGTGGCAGTGTTATCAGGATCCAACAAAAAGACAGAGAGGCAGATGAACTTCAAAAAGAAAATATAATGGATATGAAAGATACAGGCGCAAATTTTGCTGTTTTTAATTGTCCTATGTGTATGATGACACTTGGGGAAGAAGTAGCATCTGAAGGATTGTTTCCAATACATGTATCAGACTTGGTTAGGCATGCTTTAGGAGAGATATAAAATTAGCAGGAGATATATTATGAACCAGAAAGTAATAAAAAAATTAGTAGATATAGTTGGAAGGGAATTTGTCTCCACCCATAAAGAAGAGAGATTTTTTTATTCAAGGGACGGTGGCACAATGGAGCCTTACTTACCTGATGTCGTTGTTTTGCCTGAAAATAGTGAGCAGATCAGTAAAATTTTGTGTCTAGCCAATGAAAACAAGATACCAGTCTATTGTATGGGTGCAGGCCTTACCCTTTCAGGGCTTCATAGACCAATAAAAGGTGGAATTTTATTAGATATTAAAAGGATGGATAAGATCTTAGAGGTAAATGAAAAGAGTCGCTATGTAGTAGTGGAGGCAGGGGTATCACAGGGAAAATTACAGGCATATCTTAAGAAAAATTATCCCCATTTAAAGCATTCCATGCCAGATGCTCCACCAGCTGCCACCATTGGGGGCAATATTGCCATACATGGCTCTGGACACCTCTCTTTTTTAGGGGGCTTTCACTCTGATATGGTAACAGGTCTGGAAGTGGTTCTTGCAAATGGCAAAATTATGAGAACAGGTAGCTGTTCTGTATCCAATAATTGGTTTGCCAAGGCCCCACTTCCAGATTTGTCTGGCCTATTTCTTGGATGGTTTGCAACTACTGGGATTATCACAAAAATCGGCCTTAAATTATATCCTGCCCATTCTTTGTCTGATGTAAGGGTGCTTGTATGTGAAGACCCAGACCTCATGTCAGAATTGATATATAGGATAACAGATGTACATATAGCAGAAGACGTGATTACTTGGATGACTCCAAAACCTTTATGGGCAAAAGGCTTTTTACATTGCAATGTAATATATGGGGCAAAGACAAAGAAAGAGTTGATTTTTAAGAGAGACCTTTTGTTTGAACAGGTAAGAGAGTTTATTGACAAAAAGGTTGCTGGTTTTTTGCCTCTGCTTCCTTTTATGAAAAAGAGATTTTTGGATGTACCTGGAAAAGATCTGGTGAGGTTCGCAGATGCAAATAAAGGGGGTGGATTTGAATATGTAGGGGCAATGATTCCTTCAAATTTATTTCCTGATGCATATAGAATAGGCCTTGAAGTAGCTGAAAAAAATAGGGTTACCTATTCCCTTGGCTCAAGGATAATTGGTAATAATCACTGCATGATGTTTTTTTACGCCTATGCATTTAATAGGGCAGATAAAGATGATATTAAGAAGGCACAAAATGCACTTTATGAAACAAATATTAAAATACTTGAGCTTGGTGGGATACCGTGGAAGGCAGAGATACCAGCTCAAAAGGAAATTTTAAAAAGAATGGATAAAAACACCAAGACACTTTTATTTAAGATAAAAAATTTAATGGACCCAAATCACATCATGAGTCCTGGAAATTGGGAGGATTGAGTTATGGATAAAGAATTATTGAGTATTATTCACAGGTGCTTTAGATGTGGATATTGTAAATTCCCATCAGATTATATGGATTTTAATTGTCCAAGCTATTTTTCTTATAGATTTGAGACATATTCACCTGGGGGAAGGATGTGGCTCATTAGGGAATGGTTAAATGGGGATTTAGATTCTAGCTTGAGATTCCAAGAAATTTTATATTCTTGCGCAACATGTGCAAATTGCATTAATTACTGTGCCTTTCCTGAGTTTAGGGATTTATTGTTGGATGTGTTTAGACAGGCAAAAGAGAAGTTAATAGATGAAGGAAAGGTGCCACCAGGTGTGAGGGATTATTTGACCAATTTATATAAATTTAAAAATGGATTTGGAATATCAAATAAAAAGAGATTTCAATGGGCAGAGGATGTAGAAGAATATGATATCAATAAACACGAATACCTATTGTATGTAGGGGACGAGTGTTGTTTTGACCCTGTTGCAAATGAAATGGCTGTATCAACTATAGAATTATTAAGACGCATGAATATATCTTTTGGATTGTTAAAGCAAGGTGAGACATCCGATGGTCTTGAAGCATATAATCTTGGGGAGACAGAATTATTTAAA
This sequence comes from Desulfohalobiaceae bacterium, assembly GCA_027063985.1. Classification (GTDB taxonomy): domain Bacteria; phylum Desulfobacterota; class Desulfovibrionia; order Desulfovibrionales; family Desulfothermaceae; genus Desulfothermus. Next base: position 619 of record JAMOQN010000234.1, on the reverse strand, counting down.
CAAATAGCAGGTAAACTTGTTAAAAATATAAAAGATTCAAAGGTGCAAAAGATAATTTTTATTTCTCCCCATAGCTATTATTGTTTTAAAAATTTATATCCTCAATTTTTTGATGTAAATTTTGAACTATACCATATTACACACATAATTTTGGAAAATTTATCTGAGATACAAAAGGACATCAAATATAATGGTAAGTCCATAAAGATAACCTATCATGATCCATGTTATTTGGGCAGGTATTTAAAGGATTTTTCTACAGTTAGAAAAATTTTAAACTTTTTGCCAGTGGAATTTGTAGAACTTCCCAGAAATAAAATGGATTCCCTGTGTTGTGGTGGTGGGGGAGGAAATTTCTACACCTCATTAACCCAGAAAAATTCAGAGACAACAGCAAAACAAAGGCTCGTAGAAGCAGCAAAAATAGGTGTTGATAGGGTAGTTGTCTCCTGCCCCATTTGTTTGGTATTCTTTAAGGATGCAGAGAAAACACTGAGCTTAAGTCCCAAAGTAAATGTAGTAGACGTAGTTCAATTTATTACGGAAATTGCATAACTTTTTGTGTTAACTAATTATTTTAAAAAAAATATTGACACAAGTAAAAAACTTCGTTTATAAT
>JAMOQN010000233.1 GCA_027063985.1 Desulfohalobiaceae bacterium | reverse complement strand
TTCTATTTAGACTTGACAAAACCCAATATACTTTTGCTAGCATACCTAAAAGTAGATATACAATTCTTTAAATATTCCTATCAGAACATTTAGGAAAACAGGAACAATGAAAGACTTAAGGATCAAAATATTACTTTTTACAGTTACCGCCACTGTATTCCTGGTAATCCAGTTAATTGGATATGCCTACAATATTAATTTTTTCAAAAAACAACTTGCCATGTTAGAGAGGACACATGACTTTATGGAAGATGTGTTAGAGCTTAGAAGATATGAAAAAAACTTTGTATATTTTATAGATAAAAAAGACTTAAATGAAGTGCTTTTATATTTAAAAAAAATAAAATCTGAAATAAATAATATAAAAGATCAAGATGCATTTAAAGATATTTTTGAAGAACTATCATCTGATTTTAAAAGATTTGAAAATGACTTAACTATTTATGAAAATCTAATTCTCATTGCAAAGAAGAAAAATAAAGTGGACTTAAAACAAATAAGAAAATATGGTCAAAATATGCTAGCATTTGCTGAAAAGCTTTTAAATTTAAATAAAAAACATATTGAAAGCACTTTAAATAAAATTTTGTATATTCCATCTATCTTAATGTTTCTCTTTTGTAGTACTCTTATTATACTTCTAATCATCTTAACCAGCACTATCTTAAAACAAATTTCTTTTATTCAACAAACAACAGAGAGGATATCTAAAGGAGATTTTTCCTATATTCCACAGGATTCACAACAGTCTTCGTCTTTTTCATTGATAATTAGTGCTTTTAACAGAATGATCAGGGAATTAGATGAAAGACAAAATGCCTTGATCCAGGCAAAAAAACTCTCTGCTGTAGGAACCCTTGTCTCAGGCATAGCACATGAGCTAAACAATCCTTTAAACAATATATCGCTCACTGCAGAGGCCATATTAGAAGATTTTAACGACTTATCAAAAGAAGAAATAGAAGAAATGCTACAAGAAATTTTAGAGGAAGCCAGGAGAGCCAGCTCTGTTGTAAAAAATCTGTTGGATTTTTCCAGGAGGAGGAAAACAGACATAACAGAATTAATAGATATAAAAAAACTAATCGACTCCACGATAAAACTTGTGAAAAATCAGTTAATGTTATCAGATATACAACTAATAAGAAATATTCCTTCTGACCTTCCCAAGATTAAAGGTAATGAAGACAACTTAAAACAGGTATTTATCAACCTGTTTTTAAATGCAATACAGGCAATGCCAGAAGGTGGATATCTAAAAATAAGTGCCAGAGAAAAACAAGGTTTTATTGAAATAGCAGTGGAAGACAGTGGCGTGGGTATGCCTCCAGAAGTATTGGACAGAATTTTTGATCCCTTTTTCTCCACAAAACCAGTAGGTAAAGGTACTGGTCTTGGTCTTTCAATAGTCTATGGTATAGTCAAAAAACATGGAGGACACATAGAGGTCAAAAGCAGGCAAGGACAAGGTACTACCTTTTTTGTTTATCTTCCAGTTCCATCCCAAAAGGTCCACAATTAAATTATGAAAAAGGATTTTTCATCTATTATAACAGCAGTTGTGGATGATGAAATTATCTTCCTAAAAAGAGTAAAATCCCTTTTAGAAAAAAATCTGGGTTTAAAGGTCTATGCATATAACAACGCACAAGAATTTCTCTCATCAATTAATGAAATTGATTTTGACCTTCTTCTTTTGGATTTGAACCTACCTGATTTAGATGGAATAACTGTATTAACTTATTTAAAAAAATTAAAATCCGACATAGAAGTTATAATTGTGACAGGACACGCAACAGTAGATTCAGCAGTGGAAGCAATAAAAATTGGTGCAAACGACTATCTGGAAAAGCCTTTAAACAAAAACAAACTCATCTTCACTGTAAATAACACATTAGAAAAAATACTTTTAAAAAAAGAAAATATAAAACTAAAGAATATACTGGATCAAAGAGATAAAGATCCACTGGATGGATTTATTGCAAATTGCCAAAAGATGGTAGATGTGACAAATATAATAAAAAAAATCGCCCCCCTAGACTGTAATGTGCTAATAGAAGGAGAAACTGGAACAGGAAAAGAAATGGTGGCCAGGGCCATACACAATCTTAGCAAAAGATCCAAAGGACCATTTATTTCTATAAATTGCGGTGGTTTTTCTGAAGAGCTCATAACTAATGAGCTCTTTGGACATGAAAAAGAGGCCTTTACAGGGGCACATTCCAGAAGAATTGGTCTCATTGAAGCTGCACAAAAAGGAACTTTATTTCTAGATGAAATTGGAGAAATGCCCCCATCTGTACAAGTAAAGCTCTTAAAGGTCATTGAAGAAAAAAGAATATATAGATTGGGATCAAATACACCCATTGACCTGGATATAAGAATAATTGCAGCTACGAACAGGGATTTAAAGACACTTGTGAAAAAAAGACTCTTTAGAGAAGACCTCTACTTCAGACTAAATGTTGTAAATGTCAGGCTTCCAAAATTAAGAGAACGCTCAGAGGATATTCCAATTTTGATCTCCTACTTTATATCAAAATATAATAAACAATTTGACAAAGATATTAGAGGAATTTCAAACAAGGCAATCTCTCTACTCTTAAAATATGACTTTCCAGGAAATGTAAGGGAACTGGAAAATATAATCCAAAGGGCAGTTGCCCTGTGCGATGGACAAGAGATAAAACCAGAACACCTACCTTCAGATATAACCAACCTAAATTTTACAAATGTATCTACTAAGTTATTGATGTCACTTGAAGAAATTGAAAAAAATCACATAAAAAGGGTCTTAGAATTTACAGGTTATGACAAGAAAGCAACTGCAGCTATCTTAAAAATTCCAAGGACCACTCTTTGGAGAAAAATGAAAAAGTACAACCTATAAAATCTATCCTCATTTTTCAAAATGAAACATGCCACATTAGATCTTAACCTTTAACATCCAACTTAAATAATCTCCTTATTATTCAAGACAATTTCACTTGAGTGGAAAAATTTATTAACTGTTAATACCATTAATATTTTTTCATATCGAAACATAGACAAAGCATATATTTATACTTTTCACTAGATATAAAGTAATGATTACAAATAGTTAACAGATTGGAACAAAATATGCGTATATATGGCTATGAAACAGATCCTTGTTCCCATATTTTCTAAAGAACCCAATCTTTGGACTGCAGTGCATGCAATGCAACTGGCTGAAAGGATTAATGCAAAGGTATATTTATTTGAATATGTGGAGGAGGGAGAGGTTTCCTCTATTGAAAATAGAAATGTTAAAAGGAGTAGTAAGGGTATCAACTTGTTAAACCTAAGCCAAAAGGAGGGAAAAAATGTTCACATTCGGGTGAAAGGAAATTTTTTGGAAAAATGCACAAAATTCATTAAAGAACATGGAATAGATTTACTGGTATTATCAATACCAAACAAACCTTCTTACAAACAGTGGGTTTTAGAGTTGTTAAAAACAGTCAAAAAACAAAAATTGTGCAGTGTAGAAATTGTTAAAAAATAAAGGAAGGTGGTGATTATGTTTCACATGTATCTCCCAATTGCAGGAAACAGTATAAATGTCTTTCTTATCCTAGGACTTGGAGGCCTGGTAGGGCTACTTTCAGGTATTTTTGGAGTAGGTGGTGGTTTTTTAATGACTCCTCTCCTGATCATGTTTGGGATCCCACCTACAGTAGCAGCTGCATCAGACTCAAATCAAATTGTGGGAGCCTCCACTTCAGGCACACTTGCCCATTATAGGTTGGGAAACGTGGATATAAAAATGGGCATATTGCTATTGATTGGTGGGATTATTGGAGGAGATATTGGGGTCCACATAATTAAAGTGTTAAGGGCCCTTGGCAATGCAGACTTCTTAATCAACTTAACATACGTCATCATGTTGGGATTTGTTGGAACATATATGTTCATTGAAAGTCTGCAAAGCCTGAAAAAAAGCAAAGAACAAGGAGAAGAAGAGCTAAAAGAAACATCTGCAACCCCTAAGGAATCATTTTATGTAAAACTAATGAATTCCCTACCTTTTCAAACCCACTTTGAAAAATCTGGTGTCACTATGTCTGCCCTAATGCCATTGATTTTGGGTATTTTTGTGGGGATTTTAGCTGCAATCATGGGTGTTGGTGGTGGTTTTATCATGGTTCCAGTAATGGTTTATCTCCTCCGCATGCCCATGCACGTTGTGGTTGGAACATCTCTATTTCAGATCCTGTTTACATGTATCAATGTAACAATAATGCAGGCATATTCCAACCACACAGTAGACTTTGTATTGGCACTTTGCTTACTTTTAGGATCAACTATAGGCGCCCAATTTGGAACAAGGATCTCTAAAAGACTAAAAGGAGACCAGCTCAAGATAATTCTTGCTACTATTGTGTTACTCGTTATGTTTAAAATGCTCTACAGCTTACTGGCAAAACCTTCTCTAATGTTATCCTATGCAGGAGGTCACTAATCATGAAATTAAAATACCTTTATATAATTTTAATAGGCTGTTTTATAATTGCATCTAAAAATGTCCTGGCATTTACACATTCTCCTGAGACAATATTGATAGGTACTCAGTATAATGGGGCAAAATTACATATATCAGGAGATATTCTTAAAGATAAGGATGTCATAGTTGAGATAAAAGGAACAGAGAAGGACGCTCATTTTAAACAAAAAGGAAAAGTATGGGGCATATTCTGGATGACCGTTGGACACCTAACTTTTAAACATGCCCCTTCTGTGTACATGTTATATCTTCCATCAAATTTATCTGGTGTTGTAAGCAAATTAGGCCTGGGATATAAAAATGTATTGTCAAAAATAGAAATAGAACCACCCCCTGACACAAAATACCAAATATTAGCAGACTTTTTAAAATTAAAAGAAAAGGAGGGATTGTATCATATAAATAAAAATGGAATTCGTTATATTCAAAAGGGAAATGAAAAAAAATTTAGGTGCGAAATATCAATACCCCCTAAGATGCCGCCAGGAAAATATGAAATAGTTGTATATAATCTAAACAATAAGCACCAAATAGAGAATATAGAAAAGGATTCTTTTGAAGTGAAGTTGACTGGATTTCCAAAATTCATATCAGATATGGCCTTTAATCACAGTTTAATTTATGGTATCTTAGCTGTAATTATAGCAATATTAGCTGGTTTTGTAATGGGATTTATATTTAAAGATAAGGGTGGAGCCCATTAAT
>JAMOQN010000232.1 GCA_027063985.1 Desulfohalobiaceae bacterium | reverse complement strand
TATAAGATACGTATTTGGCATGTTTTCCTTTTAACGATTCATAGGCCCTTATTGCTGCAAGATGAGCAGATTCAATGCTTTCCTGGACGTCTTTAAACCCTTTGGCTGCGCCTGCTAAGAAAACTCTTTCCACATAACTATTTATAGGTCTGACTACCTTGGGCTGAAATTCTACTGGATAGCCAAATTGGTCAAGTTGTAAACCCAGCATTTTTGCGGTTTGAATAGGTGCGGGAATCAGAGGTTCTGCCAAGACAACCAATTGTGTCTCAAATTCCCCCTGGTCTGTATAGATGGTCAACCACTCATCATCGCCCTCAATTTTTTCCACTTTTGCTTTAATAAACTCAACCCCAGCTTGTTCAGACTTATTTTTTAAAATAGCGCCCATCCTTCCTGAGGTTCTAAGGTGAGTGTAAAGCACCGTAGTTTCAGTGCCAGTAAAAAATTTTGACATTCTAAATGCATGTTTAGCCACTACATCACAGCAAAGTCTTGAGCAATAACCAACCTCATCCCTTTGACACATAACAAAGGTAACGCTCATGGGGGGCTTACCATAAAACCTGTTTCCTATCATCCTTTCAAATTCCATGAGGCTCACAACATTGGGTTTATGGTAAGATAGGTGGGGAAAATCCTTCATATCCTTGGTTTCAAATCCAGTTGCAAATATAACAGCACCAAATTCCTTTTTTAGGGTCTTAGATTCTGCATTCAGATCAATGGCATGTGTAGGACATACATTTACACATTCTCCACATTTTGTACAAATGGTATCATCTAAAAAATATTTGTCTGGAATACCTAGATCATATTCTTTGTCTATTGCCTTCTTTTTTGTTTGGCCAAGATCAAATGGATTTTTGGCCTCTATGGGGCATACTTGAGCGCACTTTCCACAGGATATACACCTTATAGGATCAACATACTGAGGATAACTTGCTATTTCTGTATAAAAATTCCCATTTTTCTTTTCAATCCATGATATTTTTGAAGAGGTTAAAATAGAGACATTATCTTCTAATAAGAGATCTCTGCTAATAACTGGTATCACACAGCCACTATGGCAAAATGAAGGAGAGCCTTCGCTCTGCCAGAGAAAAGATACCTGAGCTGCGTGCCCTCCTATGTAGGGTTTTTCTTCCACAATAGTTGAGCGTACTCCAAGTTTTGAAAGGGCCTGGGCAGCACTTATTCCAGCAACTCCTCCACCAATTACAAGGACTTCTTGTTTTAAGTCCTTGACCTCATAAGATGGGACGTTGAGTTTTAATTTTTCATAGGACATGGTGATTAGATCCATGGCCTTTTTAGTTGTCAGGTCTTTATTTTCATGTATCCAGGCGCATTGCTCCCTTATATTGGCAACTTCATACATGCCCACATCAAAACCATTTTTTAAAAGGTGTTTTTCAATCTTATCTTCATTAAGCCTTAAAGAAGACCTTTCTGAACAGCAGGCAAATAATATCCTTCCCACTTTTCCATGTAATTCTTTTAAAATATCGTCTATATTTTCACATAAAAAATCCACTTTTTTTATTTCAGTTATTCTGGGAAGATTTTGCGCGCCCTTAATTAAATATTCAAAATCTATTTTCTCTTCCAATGTTGTTCCACAAGTGCACAGGATTAGCGCAATTTTATACTCCATTTTATTTCCTCCTTGAGTGATAGGATTTTAGTTCCAATTACAGAATTTTATTTTATTGGGTATCCCCTATGCCTCCTAATTTTTGAGAAGTTGCCTTTTTGCCTTATTTTTATTAAATCTTTATAACTATCTTTAATTGGATGCAAGTAAAACAAGCTATTATTGAACAAATGAAATATTGAAGCATAATTATTTTTCCCAATTTATGTATTCAAAGTATTTTAGGGGTTTTTAGGGATATGGAACATTTAAAGAATTTACTTGATAGTATTCCTATTGCTATAATTGCTCATGATCTGAATAGAAGGATTTTTTATTTTAGCAGGTATGCAGAAGAAATAACAGGATATTCTAGAGAAGAGGTGATTGGAAGGGACTGTCATTCAGTGTTCCCAGGTGGATTTTGTGGAAGTAAGTGTAGTTTTAAAAGTAAGATAGTGGTCCCAAGTTTATCCAAACTTGAATATAATATTAAATTTATTGATAAAAAGGGAAATACAAAATATCTAGAAGCCAAGGTGGTGCCTATTTATGAGGGAAAAAAAATTTACGGGGTATGTGCAGTTTTTGAGGATATTACCTCTGATATAATAAATGAAAAAGAAGTTGAAAAGATAACCAATTTTCATGGGATAATAGGCAAAACAGATAAAATGCAGAGGCTCTATGCTCAAATCAAAAATGTTGCCAAGATTTCAGTTCCTGTTTTAATCTTAGGAGAATCAGGGACAGGGAAGGAGTTGGTTGCAAACACAATACATAAATTGAGTCCTAGGAAAGATGGTCCTTTTGTTGCTGTTAATTGTGGGGCTATCCCTGATTCTTTAATTGAAAGTGAGCTTTTTGGATATGTAAAAGGCGCTTTTACTGGTGCCACAAAGTCTAAAAAGGGGCGTTTTGAACTCGCTCACAGGGGCACGCTGTTTTTAGATGAAATAGGAGATGTGAGTCCTGCAATGCAGGTTAAACTGCTCAGGGCAATACAGACATTGACCTTTGAAAGACTTGGAGATAGCAAAAAAATAAGGGTTGATATCAGAATCATATCAGCGACCAACAAGGACTTGAGTGAAGAGATCCTTAAGGGCAATTTTAGAGAGGATCTTTTTTATCGTATAGCTGTAATTCCCCTTAAAATACCTCCTTTAAGGGAGAGAAAAGAGGATATTCCTCTACTTGTTGATCATTTTTTGAAAGAGTTTGCAATAGAATTTAATATGGATATTCCTGAAATCTCACACCCTGCCATGGAGATACTAAAAAGACATAATTGGCCTGGGAATATAAGAGAACTTCAAAATGTTGTCCAATATTCTTTAGTGGAATCATTTGAATCGAGTTTAGGGGTAATTGAACCTATTCATCTGCCCAAGTATCTTTTAGAAGGGCAAGTGGACCATGATATAGTCATACATAAAAAACAAAAGCCAAGGAAAAATTTAGACATAGAAAAGGTCAAGGAAGCAATAGAAAATGCTGGGGGAAATAAAGTAAAGGCAGCAAAGATGCTGGGCATATCAAGGGCTACCTTATATAGAATTTTGGCCAAACATAAACAAAAATAAGCCATAATTCCAAAGCACTATCTGATTAGATCTCTTAGAAATTTAAATGAAGATAGAACGAGGTTATATATATGAAAATAAAGACCGAATACAAAAGTGTTAAGCCATATGTAACCAAAGACGGCTCAATAATAAGAGAACTAATGCATCCAAATGTGCATGGGAACAAAAATCTCAGTCTAGCAGAGGCTATAGTCCCTCCAAAAACAAAGACTTTTTTGCATAAACACAATCTTTCTGAAGAAATATACTATATTCTTGAAGGAACAGGTTTAATGACTTTAGGGGATGAAAAATTTAATGTAGAAAAAGCTGATTCTGTATGTATCCCACCTGGTACTCCACACCAGATAAAAAATACAGGAGACATTCCTTTAAAGATCCTTTGCTGCTGTTCCCCTGCATATTCCCACGATGATACAGAATTGTTGTAAACAGCATTAACTAACTTTTAAATATATCCACCAAAACCTTAACAACTTGTGGCTTTCCTTTAGAAGTCTTTGATGAGAAGAAGATAGGGTCTATGTTTGATCCTGAAAAATCCTGCCAAAAATTTTTGATCCTATTTTTTGCAGACATATTGGCCTTGTCTTCTTTAGTAAGTATAGGGATTACTTTAAATCCCTTGTCTGTTATATAATTAAAGAGATTTATATCTGCTTGTTGGGGTGGGAGCCTACTGTCAATTAACAGGATAACTCCTTTTATATTCTCTACATTTTTTTTAAAGTAGTTATCAACGAGAGTTGCCCATTTTTGTCTTTCTTTTTTAGATGTCTTGGCATATCCATAACCAGGCAAATCCACTAGATATCCCTTAAATTTTTTTATAAAATAGAAATTTATAGATCTTGTTTTCCCAGGCTTTGAGCTTGTTTTTGCAAGATTTTTCTGTCCTAAAATGCAGTTAATAAAACTGGATTTACCTACATTTGATCGTCCAGCTACAGGTATTTGAGGATTCTCTATTGTTGGTATCTTGCCAATTTCATAGATTGTGTGTTTTAAGATGAATTCCATTTTTATGTTTTTAATACTTGCAATTTTAATGTGTGTTATATTAAATTCAGTGTTGGTATCACTCATTTAAATAAAAATAAATTAAAGGTCAATATTAAAGGGGGTAAGATGAGAAAATTGGTATATTTTTTGTTTATAGTTTTTTTTCTCATGGGAGGCTGTACAAAAATATTAGTTAAAAAAGAGTCTATAAAGACTCCATATAAGACATTTAAAGGAGTAGTAGATGTTGACGTAATAATGGAAAAACAGAACAAAAGTAAATTTGAAATCACAAAAGAGATAGCTTTAATGGCCCAGAAACAAGGAGTCATGGAAGTAGGAAGGAAATGGTTAAATCAAAGTACAATGTTTAAGGTTGGAGAATCTAAAAAACAAATAAGTGGAAAAACTGTTGTTTTAAATTCTATTGATACAAATTTTAATCCCGTTTATGATGATGTAACAGGAATTTATGAAGCAAAATTTAAATGTTTTGTTGAACTTGATCCTATCAATCATTTATCGGGAATAATTACAGGGATAGAAGGTGGTTATTCAATAGCAACTTCACATATTGCTATAAAATTTTTCCATTTTACTCCAGAGAAAAATACCTATTTTGTAATAGCCAAAAAAAATGAATTTGGAGCAAAGGATTATTATCAAATTGTTGGAATTGGTAGAATTTACAATAATGTAGATATGATCTCTCAAGGGGAGATACTTACATCTGATAGGGCTATTAAAGCAAAAGATAGGATTTTTTTGTTAAAGACAAAAATTACTCCAATAATTGAGAAAAAATTAGATAGTTCAGATATAAATCAAATACCTATTGTAAAGGTGCATCCAGTTTTGGAGAAAAAAGAAAGCGGTCCAAAAGAGATGAAATAAATTTAAAGGCCAAAACTAAATTTCTTTAATTAAAGAGGAGAGTTATATGGCAGAAAAATACAAAGTTCTTATAATTAATGGCCCGAATTTAGGATATATAGGAAAGAGAGAGGTAGAAATTTACGGGAAAAAAACCATGCAGGATGTGGTGTTGGAGATGGGTGAATATTTAAAAAAAGATATCATGGGGCGAGTGGATATTGATCTTTTTCAGTCCAATCATGAAGGTGAAATAATCGATAGGTTGGAGCGGGCATGGTTGGATAAAGTTGATGGTATTGTTATAAATGCAGGCGCTTATAC
>JAMOQN010000231.1 GCA_027063985.1 Desulfohalobiaceae bacterium | reverse complement strand
GCCTCGGGCTTCCCTGAATCCCTAAAATTTTCATAAAATTTCCTCCTCTTTAAGTAAAACGAGAAATAAGATTAAGACACCTAGAAAAAGATAAGTCCACGGAAAAATCTTGATAACTACTCACTTGTCAGCAAATTAACCAGTTTTTCAAGTAAAAATAATATAGATTCAATATCAAGGTGGTCAATTATTGTCTCATCAAAAAGTATATTTACCTGTGCGGGCATCTCTTCTTCGCCTTTTTCCTCATCCCAAAAGAGCAAAAGTACTGGTACCTTTGGCAGTGGTTTGAAAAGTAGAGCCAGATCAGCCGTTGGATAATCTGAACTTAAGTCCAGTGCACCAATATTAAGAGCGCGAGTTTTCAGCTCTTGGACCTTTCTTTTAAATGTATTTTCCAAAGGCCTTTTTATATGTTTTTCTAAAGATTTAATCTTAGATACGGTATTTGGAAGTTCATGAAATGGAACAAATTTTCCCGTGGGATCCTTTTTTCCACCCTGGGCAATATGGTTGTATAAAAATACCTGTTCATAGTGTTCAAGTTCACCTAACTCAGAGAAAATTCCATTTTCAGTAATGTAGACATAGGAGTTAAAGTAAGGGAGTTTTAATGCCCTTTGACCATTATAATCCACAATCACTCCGCCTATCCTTTGAGGTAAATCCATTAAATCTGTGGATGCAGCCCTTTGTTTTGCCCATATTAAGGCCTCTTTTGCAGGATCCTTTTTGGCAAAAATCCCTTTACTGTGTTGTTCTTTTAATATTTTTTCATACTTTTCTATGGAATCTTTGGAAATATGAGGGCATTTGGAAAGTGGAAAATTTTCCGAGACCACTTTTACTGCAAAGGCAAGGCAAGTTAGTTCTCCACAATCCCTGCAATTTGTCTTTGGCAAAATGTCCCTATACACATCTATTGGTGAAAGTTTCATGGCTTTTTATCCTTTATCTAAAAGTTTAAAAACAATACAGCACATATTATACCAATTGACGTTAATAAATTACCTGTTTTAATAAATTTTCAGGTTGAAAAAAAATATAATACAAGTTAAAATAAAAACAATGCTCTCATAAAAAAAGAGGAGGGTTTAATATGAAAATTTTTATGAAGGCTCTTTTAGTCTTATTTATTGCAATTTTTGTAGGCTTTCCCCTTTTTAGCATGACCTATTATACAATGGTCAGGACCTCCACGCCTGGCTTTTGTTCATCATGCCATGAAATTCGTTATGCATATAACACATGGAAGAGCTCTTCCCACGCATTTAATTCCAAGGGAATAGTTGTTGATTGTATGGATTGTCACTTACCAGCTCCTCAAGACACCTGGAATTTCTTTTTTGCCAAAACCACCCATGGACTTAAAGATATCTTTGTCCATCTAACTTTTGATGATCCAGTAAAAGAATATAACCATGAAGAAAACAGAAAAAAGGCCTATTTATCTATAAAAAATGAACAATGCCTAAAATGCCATAGAAACCTTCTTTATATAAGTAACAAACGGGGTGCAATGCTTGCTCATCGTACTGTATTGTATCCAAGGAAAGGATATGAAAAGAAGTGTACAGATTGTCATCAGAATCTTGTACACAATAAAAAGGGATATTACAATTTAAGCAAAATGTAAAAAAAGGAGGTAGGTATGATTGGCAAGTTAAAATGGCTTTTGTGTATTTTTTTTATAGGTAGTGGACTTTTGGTAGGGAGTGTATGGGCAAAAAACATAAGTAAGGCAAAGGAATTCAGGTTAGAAAGGAGTATGTCTAAGGAGGCCCAGGCGTGTATTGAATGTCATAAAATAGAGAGTCCTGGAATTTTTGTAGATTGGGCAAATTCAAGACATGCACATGCAAATATTAGCTGCATTGATTGCCACAAGGCAGATCCAAATGATCCTGATGTAAATAAAAGACATTTTAAACAATATGAAAGAAGTGATATAAAATGGGGAAGAAAAGAATACCGTGTTCCCATTGCAACAATAGTCACACCAAAGGATTGTTCCAGGTGTCATCCAGATGAAGTCAAAGAATACTCTAGAAGTAAACATGCAAATACCCTTGAGATAATATGGAAACTAGATCCCTGGCTGAATCAGGGAATGAATAATGATTGGGAAAGAACAGCTGGGTGTTTTTATTGTCATGGAACAGTAGTTAAATTGGATAAAGATGGAGTTCCAGATGCATCCACATGGCCAAATGTTGGGGTAGGGCGGTTAAATCTGGATGGTAGTTTGGGAAGTTGTACAAGTTGTCATACCCGGCATAGATTTTCTGTAGCAGATGCCAGAAGGCCAGAGGCGTGTGGACAGTGTCACCTAGGGCCTGATCATCCACAAATAGAAATATTTACAGAGTCAAAACATGGCGAGATATACGATGCATTTAAACAAGAATACAATTTTAATGCTGCTCCAGGCACATGGACTGCTGGGGTAGACTATAGAGCACCTACATGTGCGTCTTGTCATATGTCAGGCTCTGGTAGTGCACTCACCACCCATGATGTAACTGAGCGTCTTTCCTGGGAATTGCAGGCGCCTCTAACAATTAGGCCTGAAAATTTTAAGCCTTTTCCAGCAAAGACAAATTGGAAGGTTGAAAGGGATAAAATGAAAGAAATTTGTATGCAATGCCATACAAAAAGTTGGGTAGATAACCATTATGTTAAATTGGACGAGGTTGTAAAAAATTACAATGAAAACTACTTTAAGCCTGCAAAGGCAATGCTGGGCAAATTATATAAAAAAGGTCTGCTAGATAAATCTAAATTTTTTGATGAACACCTAGAGTGGAAATTTTATGAGCTCTGGCACCATGAGGGAAGAAGGGCAAGGATGGGTGCTGCTATGATGGCACCAGATTATAGCTGGTGGCATGGTTTTTATGAGTGTAAAATACACTTTAATGAGTTTATGTCTGAAGCAAATAAACTTTTAAAAACAGGGAAAAAGGCAGAAAAATACGAATACTTTCCAGGAACAGGCGGAGACACCACAAGACCTCCCCAGATTTTTAAGAAATAGTGTTTAAAGGTGTCTCAAAAGAAGTGTCTCATTGAGAAAAAGGAGATGTCTCATTAAAAAATGAGACATCTCCTTTATTTTTTTCCTATTGCTAAATTCATAATTTTCATAGTTTGGTATATTATTTGCTTAAAGAGTTGCGATTTTGATTTAAAAATTTTCAAGGGAGGTAGAATATGGCGAAAAAAGACAGATTGGATTTGGGTGCAGTTTTACAAAGAGACAAAGAGACTTATGCAATTGTTCCCCATATCGCTGGGGGAATTTGTACACCTGAGACACTCAGGAAAATCGCAGATGTGGCAGAGAAGTATAATGCAAAGGCAATTAAGGTAACTGGTGCCCAGAGACTTGCTATTGTTGGCTTGCAAGAAGAGGATCTGGAAAAAGCCTGGAAAGACCTTGGGATGAAGCCTGCTGCTGCTGTTGGTATGTGTGTTAGAAGTGTTAAAATATGTCCAGGAACCACTTTTTGTAGATTGGGAAAGCAGGATTCTGTTAAGGTTGGACTTAAGCTTGATGAATTATATCACGCATATAACTTACCTGCAAAATTTAAAATTGGTGTTTCAGGTTGTCCAAACTGCTGTGCTGATTCATGGTTTAAGGATATTGGACTCATTGGCACAAGCAAGGGATGGCAGGTTGTAGTTGGTGGAAATGGAGGATCAAGGCCCAGAATTGCGGATCTTATTGCTAAAGAACTAAGTGATGATGCAGCCTTAAATCTCATTCAAAAGATAATTGATACCTTTAAAGAGAAGGATAAGCCTGGACGTATTGGAACCTACATAGATAAAGTAGGGATTGAAAAATTTAAACAAGAAATAGGGATTAGTTGATTTGTTCAGATATATTAAAAAGGGGAAAGACTGATAAAGAGGGGTCAATATGGAGGATAAGGAGACATTGGTACTTTCAGCAATGAAAAAAGCTGGAAAACCAGTAAGACCTGGAGAAATAGCCAAGGAAATTGGTATAGAAAGTAAAGAGGTTTCTAAAATAATAAAAAAACTTAGGGAAAAAGGTGAAGTGATATCTCCAAAAAGGTGTTACTATGCACCAAAAGAAGGTTAATTTTTTAGGACAGGGATTTATTTCCCTGTCCATATAATTTAACCAAGTTAATAGATATGATTTAACCTGTTAAAATTATGGATGAAAAAATGAATTTAGGACAATTATCTACAACTGCTATGGGTGTTATGCCCCACACTGATGTTGATAGGGCATTGGAACTGGCATTGTCATTGGATGTTCCTTTCTGGCCCCAACTCCCCCTTTACAGTTTTTATGAAGATATGTATGTCCAGGCATCTGAAAATTTTCCAGGGATTATCCTTGATGAAGATAAAAGGACTATTAAGTTTTCCAAGGAAAAGTTTTACAAAGAGCTTCCAAATATAATAGAAAATTATGAAAATGAAGATATTTTTGATGTAAGTAACAATTATTCAGTTGTATATCCAAAATTTTTAAAAAAAGACTTAAGTTCATATTCAGCAATAAGGGGACAGATGGAAGGTCCAATAAGTTTTGGATTTAATATTGTTGATGAAAACGATAGGCCAATTTTATTTGACGATGAAGTAAGATCTTTTATGTATGAATTTATGGCAAAAAGAATAAATGTACAATTAAAAAGACTTAAGCAAAAGAATAAAAATGCATTTATGTTCATAGATGAGCCTGGACTTCAGTTTTTATTTAGTGCACTTTCAGGCTACAATGACGTATTTGCAAGAAGGGATATAGATGAATTTTTAGCACAAATTGAAAGACCACGGGGTATACATCTGTGTGGTAATCCAGATTGGGACTTTTTATTTGGGTTTGATATGGATATTGCATCAATTGACATTTATACAAACAAAAAGGTAATTCCATTATATGGAAGATCCATTAAAAGTTTTCTTGAACGTGGAGGCATCATTGTCTGGGGTATTGTACCAACAAATTATGAAGATTTTGAAGGCGAAACAATTGCTACATTGAAAAAATTGCTAAATGAAATTTGGAATGTGGTATTAAAATCAGGAATTGATAGAGATGAACTTCTTTCAAAGAGCATGTTATCACCTGCAACATGCTGTTTAGTTAATAAAGATAAAGAAAAAACTGTTGAAAAGGCCTTTTCTATTCTCAAAAAATTGTCTTATGATCTTAAAGAAGAATATAGATTAAGTTAGGGCCTTGCCAGCCTTTAATTTAGACTGGCAAGACAAATCTTATTTATTGGAAATCATTTCAACAAATGCTTCTACCCTTGTTTTTAATTGTCCCACATCCTCCATGCTATAATCTGTTTCGATATTTAATGTGGGTATATTTTTTTTATTTAGCATTGATGCCAATTTCATATTTTCTTGGGCATATGGCTGACAAAATGTA
>JAMOQN010000230.1 GCA_027063985.1 Desulfohalobiaceae bacterium | reverse complement strand
TCTTTTGAAAAAAATGAAGTTTATAAATATCCCATATATGGGGTGCCCTGTGATTTAAAAAAAGCTGATCTTGGCAAATTTCACCCAAGATGGAAAGGTCAGACATTAATTTACAGGTTAGAAAAAGACTCAATTGCCCCATACTATACAAGGGAAGAGATTGATAGACACGGAGCAATTTTGAATAAGGCTCAAGTCATTGCCTGGGCTAAAAGTCCTGTTGATGTGTTTTTTTTACAAATTCAGGGCTCAGGGAGATTGATTTTACCAGACGGAACATATAAATATATTGGCTATGCAGGAAAAAATGGAAGACAATATGTATCTTTAGGTAAATATATGATTGATAATGGATTGATTGAACCTGAAAATGCAACTTTGGATGGAATAATTAATTATTTGAACTCACATCCAGAGCTTTTGCCCGATATCCTCTTTGTAAATCCCAGTTACGTGTTTTTTAGACTATTGAAAAATGGTCCAGTAGGTGCCATTGGAGTGAAATTGACACCAAGGGCATCATTGGCAACTGATCCAAAAATAATTCCCCTTGGTGCTGTAGGGATTTATGAAGTTGCTTTGCCTGATAGGGATAAGCAAAAGCCAGTTAAGGGAATATTTATGGCACAGGATGTTGGAGGGGCAATAACAAATAATCATGTTGATCTTTTTTTTGGTTTTGGGGAAAATGCGAGAAAAATTGCAGGTTCTATGTCACAATATGGAAAGATTTATTTGCTTATTAAAAAAGATCAGGGAAAATAAATATAAAAGTAGATAAGTAAACCATTTCACCAGAGTTTTATTGATTACAGGAGGAATTATGTCACAATATGAAGCGGTTATTGGACTTGAGGTTCATGCTCAGTTAAAGACCAAATCCAAGCTATTTTGCAGTTGTCCAACTACCTTTGGCGAGCCACCTAACCAAAATACATGCCCTGTTTGTGCTGCAATGCCAGGTGCTTTGCCTGTGGTTAATAAAAAAGCAGTCGAATATGCAACAAAAATGGCCATAGCTGTGAATTGCAAAATAAATAAAAATTCTGTCTTTGCCAGAAAAAATTATTTTTATCCAGATCTTCCTAAAGGATATCAGATATCCCAGTATGAAGAGCCCCTTGCAGTTGATGGATACGTGGATATTAGAACGGATGAGGGGACAAAAAGGGTGCGCATAGTGAGAATACACATGGAAGATGATGCAGGAAAATCCATACACATCCCAGGTGAAAATAAAACCCTGATTGATTTAAATAGAACAGGCGTTCCCTTAATAGAAATAGTATCTGCTCCAGATATAAATAGCCCTGAGGAGGCTGTTTTGTATTTAAAGGAACTTCGCTCTATTTTAGTCTATTTAGATATATGTGATGGCAATATGCAGGAGGGTAGTTTTAGATGCGATGCCAATGTCTCTATTAGACCTAAAGGCGAAAAGACCTTGGGCACAAGGACTGAGCTAAAAAATATGAATTCATTTAGACATGTTCAAAAGGCCCTGGAATATGAGATAAGACGTCAAATAGACCTTGTAGAAGATGGAGAAAAAGTGATTCAAGAAACAAGGCTATATGACGAGTCAAAGGGGATTACAAGGTCCATGCGAGGTAAAGAAGAAGCCCATGACTACAGATATTTTCCAGACCCAGACCTTGTGGTGGTTATGATTTCTGACAATGATTTAGATAACTGGAAAAAGGAAATACCAGAGCTGCCTTCAGAAAAATTAGACAGGTTTGTTGAGGAGTATGGATTATCCAAAATAGAGGCGGATTTAATAGTATCAGATAAATACCTTGCAGATTATTTTGAGGAAGTGGTAAAATTATATAAAAATCCAAAAGAAGTCTATAACTGGTTCCAGACAGATCTTTTACGGGAACTCAATGAAAAAAAATTGAGTCCAAAAGATATTCCCTTATCTCCAGAGAATTTTGCTGGGCTCTTAAAACTGGTTAAGGATGGAAAAATAAGTCTAAAAATAGCAAAGGATATATACCCTGAAATCTTTATAGAAAACTTAAATCCAGGGAAATATATAGAAGAAAAAGGCCTTGTCCAGATATCTGACGATTCTGAGTTAGAAAAAATAGTGGATGAAGTACTTTCAGAAAATCCAAAGGAAGTTGAAGCATACAAAAAAGGGAAAAAGAAGCTCATGAGCTTTTTCATGGGACAGGTAATGAGAAAAACCAGGGGTAAGGCCAATCCAAAGGTGGTATCAGAGTTATTTGCAAAAAAATTGAATAATTAATATTAAGGATAATTATTATGAGACGTCATATAAAATTTTCAGAAGAAGAAAATGTCCTTATATTACTGGATCAGCGCTATTTGCCAGCAAAAGAAGAGTGGTTTGTATGCAAAAATTTAAGAGAAGTTATATTTGCAATAAAAAATATGGTAATTAGGGGTGCCCCTGCTATAGGTGTTGTGGCTGCGTATGGTTGTTATTTAGGCACATTGAATTTAGATCCAGAGGACCCTGAATGGAGAGAATTCCTAAAAAAGAAGTTAATGGAATTAGAAGATGCCAGGCCAACTGCTGTAAATCTCAGGTATGTTGTTCAGGTGATGAGAGATATCTGGGAGAAGGATGAAGATATTGGATTAGATGAGCTTAGATGGATGTGGTTAAAAAAGGCAAAAGAGATCCACAATGAAGATATTATCAATAATAAGGCCATTGGAAAGTATGGTCTTGAGTTGATTAAGGACAAAAAATATATCATGACCCACTGCAATGCTGGGGGACTTGCAACTGGTGGGTATGGTACAGCCCTGGGCGTTATTAGGGCAGCTAAATCTGCGAATTTAGATATAGAAGTTATAGCAAATGAGACCAGGCCATTTTTGCAAGGTGCACGTCTAACAGCCTATGAACTCCACCATGATGATATAAAAGTCAAAGTAATATGTGACAATTCAGCAGGCTATTTAATGTCTCAAAATATGGTAGATGCTGTGATTGTTGGGGCTGATAGGATTGTTGCAAATGGAGATACAGCCAACAAAATAGGTACTTATTCTCTGGCAGTTTTGGCAAAATATCACAATATACCCTTTTATGTGGCTGCGCCAACGTCCACTTTTGATTTGAGTTTAAAAACTGGCAAAGAAATTCCAATAGAAAAAAGGCCTTCAAAAGAAGTTACACATATTGGTGAAACAAAAATAGTTCCGAGTGGAGTAGAAGTATATAATTTTGCCTTTGATGTTACTCCAGGGGAGTTAATCACGGCTATTATTTGTGAGAAAGGGATTATTTATCCTCCATATGAGCAAAATATTCCTGCTATGGTTTTGGGGAGTTAATAAATGCTGCCAGTAGTTGCAATAATTGGCAGGACAAATGTAGGAAAATCCACCCTGTTCAATAGGCTTATTAGGTCAAATAAGGCCATTACCCACGACAGGGAAGGAGTTACCCGCGACAGGATTTATGGGGAAGTTAAATATACAAAGAAGCCCTTTGCCCTCTTTGATACAGGGGGACTAACTTTTAATTTTGAAGATGAAATAGATAAATCTATATTTGATCAAGTTGAAGATGCAATTGATGATGCATGTTTGATTCTATTTTTAGTTGATGGAAAAACTGGATTAACTCCTTTAGATGAAGAAATAGCTGAATTTATAAGGAGAGCAAAAAAGCCAGTACTTCTTGTAGTAAATAAAATTGACGGCAAAGAGCTGGCAGATACACTTGTTTCTGATTTTCACGCACTTGGCTTTGAGCTAATACCAATCTCTGCTGCCCATGGATATAATGTCCCTTATTTAATTGAAAAAATACAGGAAATAATACCTGAGCCAACAATTGAGCCTAATGTTTCTGGGCTTAGGATTGCGCTAATTGGACGTCCCAATGTGGGTAAGTCATCAATGATAAATGCCTTTGTGGGTGAAAAGCGTCTTATCGAGTCACCAATTGCTGGAACAACAAGGGATAGTGTGGATGTGGTCTTAAAAAAGGACGGTGCCCAATATATCTTTGTGGATACTGCAGGGGTTCGGCGGAAGAGTAAGATCAAAGATCCTTTGGAAAAATTTAGCGTACTGAGGGCTCTTAGTGCTAGCAAGAGGGCTAATATAACAGTATTGGTGGTTGAGGCCACATCTAAACTGACCCATCAGGATAAGACCTTGATACATTTTTTACAAAAAGAAAATATTCCACTAATTCTTGCGGTGAATAAAATAGATATGGTTCCCAGGGAAAAGTTGGAAGCAGTAAGAACGTATTTTAAAGACCAGCTTAAATTTTGTCCTTATGTGCCAATTGTTTTTACCTCCACTGTGGATCGCAGGGGGCTTGGTGGAATATTGGTTTTAGCGGAAAAATTATGGTCAGAAACAAATAAGAGAATCACCACAGGGGAGTTAAATCGGGGTCTTGAGCTCGCAATAAAAAGACACCAGCCTCCAGTTGTAAAAAATAAACGTCCAAAATTTTATTATTTGACACAAGTTGATATAACTCCTCCTACTTTTGTTTTTTTTATGAACGATCATACCCTGCTCAAAACCCCTTATAAAAGATATTTGGAAAATCAGATTAGAAAGATTTTTGGCTTTAAAATGGCTCCAATAAAGTTGTTTTTTAGGACATCAAGGGATAAACGTGAGAATAAAAAATAAAAAATTAAGGAGTACGGATTTATGGTAGATAAGGTAAATTTTATTTGGTTTGATGGAGAATTTGTCCCATGGGATGAGGCAAAAGTTCATGTGTTGACCCATACTTTGCATTATGGGGCTGGTGTTTTTGAGGGAATTAGGAGTTATAAGTGCTCAGACGGTACTTCTGCAGTATTTCGTTTAAATGAGCACGTGAGAAGACTTTTTGATTCTGCAAAGATTTTAAATATTAAAATTCCCTATACAGAACAAGAGATTTGTGATGCCATAATTGATACACTAAAGAAAAACAATTTACCAGAAGGCTATATAAGGCCGCTGGTATTTATCGGTGATGGTGCTATGGGGGTGCACCCTTCAACAAATCCAATAAGGGTGATTATAGCTGTTTGGCCCTGGGGCGCCTATCTGGGTGAAGAGGCGCTGGAAAAAGGTATCAGGGTAAAGACATCTTCTTTTACCAGACATCATGTAAACGTAATGATGACTAAGGCAAAGATATGTGGAAATTATGTAAATTCAGTGCTGGCCAAAATGGAGGCAGTATCAAATGGTTATGATGAGGCATTGATGTTAGATGTGGATGGCTATGTTGCAGAGGCCTCTGGTGAAAACCTTTTTATTGTAAGGGACAGCAAGATCAAGACTTCCCCCCTTGGACCAGTCCTCCCTGGCTTGACCAGGGACTGTATTATTACAATTGCAAAGGATATGGGATATGAGGTAACAGAACAGAGATTTACAAGGGATGAGCTCTATATTGCTGATGAAGCCTTTTTTTCAGGAACTGCTGCAGAACTAACTCCAATTAGAGAAGTGGATGGAAGGATTATTGGAGCAGGTCACAGGGGGCCAATTACAAAGCTATTTCAACAGGAATTTTTTAAGATAGTTAGGGGCGAGAACCTTAAGTATGCTGGTTGGCTTACTCACTATGAGATATAAATTTTAACTAGTTGCCCACGTTTGTTGGAATTTGAAATAAATACATATATGGGAGCATCAATTTTATTTTAGTTGATGCTCCCATATTTTATCATTTAAATTTATGAATAGGACAAAACACCTAACAACATATTATCGTCCCAAAAGATTTTCTGAGCTAAAGGGACAGGAGCACATAAAAAGAGTGCTCTCCTTTTGTGCCAAACAAGGCACTATAGGTAAGGCCTATTTGTTCAGCGGGACAAGGGGGGTTGGCAAGACAACCGTGGCAAGGATATTTGCAAAGGCAATCAATTGTAGGCAAGCGCCAACTGATGAACCTTGCAATAGCTGTGATATTTGCAGGGAAATAACCAATGGTACATCTCTTGATGTCCTGGAGATTGACGGGGCATCTCACACTGGCGTTGATAATGTGAGAAAACTTATTGAGGATATATCTCTTTTGCCTGTTAAGTGTAAATATCGTGTGGTAATAATTGACGAAGTCCATATGCTCTCTAAGTCTGCCTTTAATGCCCTCTTAAAGACACTAGAAGAACCCCCTTCCCATGTTGTATTTATTCTCGCAACCACTGAGGTAAACAAGATTCCATCAACTATTATCAGTAGATGTCAGCACTTTATTTTTAAAAAATTAAGCACCCAGCAACTTGTTGAACACTTAAAAAACATATTGGACATGGAAAACATTTCCTATGACCAAGAGGCATTGTTTTTAATAGCCCAGAGAGGGGAGGGGAGTGTAAGGGATTCTATGTCCATATTGTCTCAGTTAGTGAGTGTTAGCGGGGGTAAGATATCTGCTGATCTGGTGAGGGAAGTCTTAGGTATAGCCCCTTCTGAATCAAAGGTTCAGATTTTAGAGGCTGTATTAAAAAAAGACATCAGATCCATTGTTTTTCATATAAGGTCTCTTTTGGATCAGGGGATTGATATTCCATTTTTTTTGCAAGAAGTGGTGACCTTGTTTAGAGATATTTTTTTAATGAAAACTGTTGGTTCTAGCTTAAGTGGAGGATTATCTGCTCATACAGAGATAGATAAAGTAAAAAACCTGGCTAAAAATTTTTCTCTACCACAAATACATGCAGCGTGGCAATTGTTGTTGGATGCAAGGATGAAACTGGATAAAATCCAGGATCCTGTCTTATTTTTGGAGCTTTTATTTATAAATTTGGCATACCTTAGTGATCTAACTCCTGTATCTGAGGTGGATTTTGATAGCGTAAATTTTAAAGCTGAAAATAGTGAGGTGATCTCTAAAACTGATGAAGTTAATAATCAACATATTCCAGAGATTGCTCCTTTAAAAAAGGAAGAGGTGCCGAAATTTAATTCAAGATTGCCCCAAGGCCCTAAGACGTGGGAAGGTTTTCTTGAATTTTTGAAAGACAAAGATATAGAAAGGAAATTGCCTCACATGCAGGCTGTAAGTGGTAGAGTCAAAGAAAATGAATTGATTATAAATTGTACAGGATATTGGCTTGATAAGTTAAAGTCCTCACCTGATGTTTATCAATTTTTTAAAGATCTGGTTTTGAAATATTTTGGCGAAATAGAAATTATCTTTAAAGAACAAATGGTTAATTCAAAGAGTTCCCTTATAGACCAGGTAAAAAGTGACCCTGTAATAAAAAAGGTATTGGATGAATTTGACGGTACCATTGTTGACATAAAAATTTTAAAACAAAAAGAACAAGACCAGGAGGAAATATGAACATACAAGAACTTATGAGACAGGCTCAACTTTTACAAAAAAAGATATTAGATGCCCAGGAAGAAATAAAGAACAAAGTAGTGGAGGCCACTGCTGGGGGTGGAATTGTAAAGGTGGTAGCAAATGGGGCCCAGGAGATAGTTAGTGTGGAAATAGATTCCAGTGTTGTTGATCCAGATGACACCACAATGCTTCAAGATTTAATCGTTGCAGCTACTAATGAGGCCCTTAGAAAATCTAAAGAAATGAAGGAAGAGGAAATATCAAAGCTCACAGGAGGCTTAAAATTCCCAGGTCTGGGAATGATGTAATTTTTTAAATGGGAATTGCTATGTTTGAATCGCTGCCAGAGCCTTTAAAAAAAGTAGTGGAGCATTTTGCATCCCTGCCAGGACTTGGACCTAAATCTGCCATGAGAATTGCTTTACATCTTTTGGAAATTCCAAGAGAAAAGGTACAGTCCTTTGGTAGGGATGTTTTTGAATTAAGGGATAAACTTAAGATTTGTGAAACTTGTGGTGCATATTGTAACAATAGTCCTTGTGAAATTTGTTCAGACCCAGGTAGGGATGCATCCCTTCTCTGTGTTGTTCCAGATTGGGACGGGCTCATGCTCATTGAAAAAACCAAGTTATTTAAAGGAACTTATCTGGTGTTAGGAGGATTAATTTCTCCTTTGGATGGGAAGATGTCTTCAAATTTAAGGATAGAGCTTTTAAAAAAACGTCTGAGTTCTGGTAAAATAAAAGAAGTTATCTTGGCCCT
Source organism: Desulfohalobiaceae bacterium (assembly GCA_027063985.1). Classification (GTDB taxonomy): domain Bacteria; phylum Desulfobacterota; class Desulfovibrionia; order Desulfovibrionales; family Desulfothermaceae; genus Desulfothermus. Next base: position 18,521 of record JAMOQN010000230.1, on the reverse strand, counting down.
TGGGTCCACGAGAGAGGCTGAAATGACAGAGAGTTTTTTGTCTGATTTTATTTCTAAAGGGAATTTCAATGTGCGCATAACTCGTCTTGCCCAGGGCATACCAGTTGGATGTGATTTAAAGTATGTTGATGGGGAAACCCTAAAACAATCTATATGTTATAGACAAAAATTGTAATGGATACTTTAAAAGGTGAAGTTGTTTCAGTAGTTTATACGGATCCTGAAACTCATTTTACTGTAGCCAGGTTGAAATCAAAACAAGAGCCAGGACTGATTACTGTGGTTGGAAACATTGGCGCCATTGCTCCTGGGACTGAGTTATCCCTTGAAGGGAATTGGAAATTTCATCCCAAATTTGGAAGGCAATTTAATATAGTATCCTGTGTGCAAAATCTTCCAGCAACCATTGTTGGTATTAAAAGATACTTAAGCTCTGGTTTGGTTAAGGGGATTGGTCCTGTTTTAGCAGAACGAATGATTAAACACTTTGGTAACAATGCGTTAAAGGTATTGGATGAATCCCCTGATAAGTTGTTAGAGGTACCTGGGATCGGTAAAAAGACCCTTGAAAAGATCGTATCTTCTTGGGATGAGCAAAAAGAAATAAGAAACGTTATCTTATTTCTCCAAGAACACGCTATCCCACCATCTTTTGCAGTTAGAATATACAGGACATATGGGAAAGATTCCCTTAAGACCATCAGAGAAAGACCCTATGATTTGGCCTATGATGTAAAAGGAATTGGGTTTAAAAGTGCAGATAAGATAGCCTTGAAATTGGGTTTTTCAGAACATTCTATAGAAAGAGTTGAAGCAGCAATTGTGTATGCATTATTTTCTTTGAGTGAAAAGGGGCATGTGTTTTATCCAAAGGAGGGGCTCATCTCTCACGTTATGAAACTACTTAACCTGGAAGATACGGAATTAGTGGAAGACGCAATTAGGTTGCTGTTAGAAAAAAAGAGAATATACATTGAGGATATTGATGAAAACATAAAAGACGCAGTATATTTAAGACATTTTTATAAATGGGAAGTGGAGATTGCCTCGAGACTAAAAGGTATAATGAGTTGCGCTACTCATCAAGCAGAAGATTCCGAGAAGATAAGTGGTTATATAAATGATTTTGAAATAAGATATAATATTTCTCTTTCAGAGGAGCAAAGAGAAGCCATACTTGGTGCCTGTTTAAACCAGGTCTTTATTATAACTGGCGGACCTGGTACTGGTAAGACTACCATTACACGTTTCATTGGTCATATTTTAAAAAAAATGGGACTAAAAATAAAGCTAGCAGCTCCAACTGGCAGGGCGGCAAAAAGGCTACAGGAGGCAACTGGTCTTTTTGCCTCCACAATTCATCGCATGCTTGGTTTTGGCCCAGGAGGTGAATTTCAATACAGAGAAGACAAAAAAATAAAAATAAATGCACTGATCCTTGACGAAGTTTCTATGGTTGATTGTCATTTGTTTGTAAATTTACTAAGGGCCCTTCCCCTGACCTGCAAGCTCATATTAATTGGAGACGTTAATCAGCTTCCTTCTGTTGGACCTGGAAATGTACTCAAAGATTTAATTGAATCTCAGGTTATTCCTACAAAAGGGCTCTCAAAAATATATAGGCAGGCAAAAAAATCTATGATTGTTGTAAATGCCCACAGGATAAATCAGGGAAAATTTCCAGTTAGGAGCAAAAAAGAGCCACCTGAGGCAGATTTTTTCTGGGTAGAGGAGGAAGATCCTAAAAAAGTTCAACAATTAATCATCTATATGGTGAGTGAGAGGATACCCAAGGTATATGGATTTGATCCCATGAAAGAAGTCCAGGTGCTAACCCCTATGCACAAAGGGGATATTGGAACTGCAGCCTTAAACAAGCTCTTGCAAGATACCCTGAATTCCTCAAACAAAGCTAAAACCTATGTTTTAAAGGGTTTTAGATTAGGGGATAGAGTAATACAAACAAAAAACAATTATGAAAAAGAGGTGTTTAATGGGGATTTAGGGATTATAAGAGAAGTTGATCTGGAGTCTGGAGAGCTCATTATAGATTTTGATGGCCGGGATGTTTTATACAACCAATCAGAGCTAGACGAAATTTCCCTGGCATATTGCATTAGTATTCATAAATCTCAAGGGAGTGAATATCCTGTTGTGCTTTTTCCTGTTATGATACAACACTATATTATGCTCCACAAAAATCTTGTGTACACGGCACTGACCAGGGCGAAAAAGTTGGCTGTGATTTTTGGAAGTAGAAAGGCCATGGCCATAGCATTAAAGGATGTAAACAAAGAACATAGATATACAAATTTAAAAAATCGGCTAAAAGATATGGCAATATGTTAAAAATAACCACATTGTCAGTGTGTTCTATAATGACTTTTGTGTTGACATATAGGTTAATGGATATTATCTTTTGCTTGTCTGGTGTGTATATATTAGTAAGCGAGAGTGGCGGAACTGGTAGACGCACTGGACTTAGGATCCAGTGGCCAAATTTTGGCCGTGGGAGTTCGAGTCTCCCCTCTCGCATGTTTTTAAGACTTTTCAGAGGGGGTCTCTGAAAGGTCTTTTTTTATATTTTTATTTAGGAGGAGTTAGTGCATGGAATATAATGTTGAAGAATTATCCCCTGTTAAGAGAAAGGTAGTGGTAAAGGTTCCTGCAGAGGAAGTAAATGCTGCTATTGACGCTGCAGTAGCCATGTTTAAAAAAGACCTTAAATTGTCAGGTTTTAGAAAGGGTAAAGTGCCTTCGTACATTGTGGAAAGCAGGTTTAAGGATGATATATATAAGCAGGCGGAAACAGATCTATTAAATGTGCATTTCAATGAAATTTTAGGAGAACTCAACTTACGTCCTGTATCAGAATTAAACCTTGATCCTTCTGAAGAATTTAAGAGGGGTGGGGATTTTAACTACTCATTTACTTTTGAGATAAAGCCTGAGATTGAACTTCCCGAGTATCATGGCCTAAAAGTTAAACAAAAAAAGGTTGAGATAAAAGATGAGCAGGTAGATAGAGCTATAGAAAATTTGAGAAATCAATATGCCAAATATGAGGTAGTTAAAGAGGACAGGACCCCTCAAAAGGGCGATAAAGTAGTGGTGAGCTTTAAGTTGTATGATGGTGACAAATTTCTAGAAGATGTTAGCCAGGACTTTTTTGAATTTTTCTATGGTGTAGGTGATGCACTTGAGGATTTTGAAAAATTAATAGCAGACCTTGTGCCTGGTGGAAAAAATCAAGGTGAGATAACATTCCCTGAGGATTTTCTGAATAAGTCTCTTGCAGGTAAAAAGATTAGGGCAGAAGTAGAGCTACATTCTATAAAGGAGAAGGTGCTCCCTGAATTGGATGAAGAATTTTTGAGCAAATTTGGTATGAGTTCTGTTGAAGAGTTAAGGGAGACAGTGGCCAAGAATTTGAAGAGAAATATTGAAGATATAGAAAAGTCCTTTGCCCAGAAAAGGCTTTTAGACGAGATAGTGGAAAAGGTGGACGTTGTACTACCAGATTCCTTAGTGGAAAAACAAATTCAGAGTATGGTGGAAAAGGAAAGAGACAGATTGGAAAGACAGGGTAAAGATCCTGATACCCTTGGCTCAGAAGAAGAGCTTAAAGAAAAATTCAGACCTGAAGCAGAATTAATAGTCAAATCTCAACTTATATTGCTTGAAATAGCTGAGAAAGAAGAATTAACAGTTACAAATGAGGAAGTAGAACAAAAAATTGCTATAACTGCTTATCAAATGGGTTTGGATCCCCAGATACTTCGAGAATTTTACATTAAAAATAATCTGATGTTTGCCTTAAGGGATAGTATCTTGGCAGATAAGGCCATGGAAAAGGTTTATGAATATGCCGAGATAGAGTATGAAGAAGATACTGAAGACAAAGAGTCTTCTGAAAATAAAGGGGAAGTGGATAGCTCTGCAGACAAGGAAGAATAATCTGAATAATTTCCCTGCCCTATAATTAAATCCACTCAAGAAAACCAGGGGAAAGACCAAATCTTTCCCCTATTTAAAAAATCTTTGCCCTGTTCTAATATTGTCAAAACCTCATATACCAGATATTTTAGTTGTGTTTTGTATGTATTTAAGGCAAACTAATAAAAAATTCTTTCTTAAGAGGTGCAATATGAACGTTCCAATAGTAATTGAGACAACTGGAAGAGGTGAAAGGGCCTATGATATCTATTCAAGATTGCTTAAAGATCGGATAGTTTTGCTGGGAACTCCTATTGATGACCATGTGGCAAATTTAATTTGTGCACAACTTCTGTTTTTGGAGTCTGAGGACCCAGAAAAGGAGATAAATTTTTATATAAATTCGCCAGGTGGTTCTGTTACAGCTGGTTTGGCCATATACGACACAATGCAGTATGTAACTGCCCCAGTGGCTACTTTATGTCTTGGACAGGCTGCAAGTATGGCTGCCGTGCTGCTGGCTGCTGGAGAAGCTGGAATGAGATATGCTCTGCCCCATAGTCGAATACTTTTACACCAGCCCATGGGTGGGTTTCAGGGACAGGCCTCTGACATTGACATTCAGGCAAAAGAGATTATTAGACTAAAAGGGATTTTAAACGAGATACTGGCCAAACACACGGGAAATGACATAAAGAAGATAGAACAAGATACAGACAGGGATTATTTCATGAGACCAGAAGAGGCCTTGTCCTATGGAGTTATTGATAAAATTTTGACAAAGAGACAGTAACAAGTGTGGTATATTGGTGTATTGGTATATTGGTTTATTCCTTTATTCTGTTCACGAATTACGAATCACGGTTATTGGTGTATTGGTGAAAAACCACTAACCACTAACCACTATACCACTAACCACTATACCACTAACCACTATACCACTAACCACTATATTAATGGTTTGAAGAAGGTGAGTTATGGGAAAAAACAAAAACATGGATAATACCACGAGATTTAGGTGTTCATTTTGTGGTAAGGATCAAGATCAGGTCCAGAGGTTGATTGCAGGACCTGATGTATTTATTTGTGATGAATGTGTGGCCCTTTGTAATGAGATTTTAACTCAGGACAAGATCAGTGATGAAATAGAGGAAGGTCAATTAATTCCACCTAAGGAAATAAAGAGGATCTTAGATGAATATGTAATTGGTCAAGAGCAGGCCAAAAAGATCCTTTCTGTAGCTGTTTATAACCACTACAAGAGAATTTATTATCAGGAATCCATCTCAGCCAATGATGTTCAATTAGACAAAAGTAATATTTTGCTGCTCGGCCCAACAGGTACAGGTAAGACCTTGCTTGCAAGGACCCTGGCAAATATTTTAAACGTTCCATTTGTTATTGCTGATGCCACAACACTCACTGAGGCTGGATACGTTGGAGAAGATGTGGAAAATATCTTAGTGCAGCTTTTACAAAATGCAGAATATGACATTGAAGCAGCCTCCAAGGGTATAGTGTATATAGATGAAATAGACAAGATTTCAAGAAAGTCAGATAGTGCTTCTATTACAAGAGATGTATCAGGTGAGGGTGTGCAACAGGCATTGCTTAAGATAATTGAGGGTACAATGGCAAATATTCCACCAAAGGGTGGGAGGAAACACCCCCAACAGGAATATATTCGTCTAGATACAACAAATATCCTCTTTATTATGGGTGGTGCGTTTATTGGGCTGGATAAGATCATTGAGAGGAGGCTTCAGGGAAAATCAATGGGCTTTGGTGCAAATATTTCCCGTAAAAAGGAGAAGAAAATAGGCGAGATTTTAAGGGAGTGTCAGCCAGAGGATTTGATAAAGTTTGGTATGATCCCTGAATTTGTTGGCAGGGTTCCTGTTATAGCGGCCCTAGATGAGTTGCAAGAAAATGATCTGATTAGGATATTGACTGAGCCTAAAAATGCCCTTGTGAAGCAGTATGAAAAGTTATTTGAATTAGAAGGTGTTAAACTTACCTTTACTAATGGGGCATTAAAGTCAATTGCAAAGAAGGCCATGGAAAGAAGGACAGGAGCTAGAGGGCTCAGGAATATAATGGAATCTGTTATGATGGATATTATGTATAAGCTTCCTTCCTTAAATGGGGTAAAAGAATGTATTGTAAATACTTCTGTAATTGAGGACGGCAAAGATCCTCTTTTGTTTTATGATAAAAATAAAGAAATAAAAACCGCTTAAAAAGGATAAATTGTCCCTAAGGAGGAACTTACCTGATGAGTGAAATAGTGCATGAATTGGATAAAGAAATAAAATATAGCGAACTTCCACTAATGACTTTGAGGGATGTAGTGATATTTCCAGGTGCGATTATGCCCCTTTATGTTGGAAGAATTAGCTCTATTAAGGCAATAGAGAGATCTCTTAGTGAATTTGATAGATGGATTTTTTTGGTAACTCAGAAAAATCCTGAGATTGAAATTCCCCAAAAAAAAGAGCTATATGAAATCGGGATCGTTGCAAAGATACTTCAACTATTGAGGCTTCCAGATGGAACCATAAAAGTACTTTTCGAAGGAATAAAAAGGGCTAGGTGGAAAGCTGAGGATCCATTGTTTGATAAATCAGGAAAGTTCCCAATTGTGAGTATTGATGTTCTGGAGGATATAGAGTCTCCTTCAGATGAAGTAGAGACCTTAATTAGACTTACCAAAGATGCCCTAAAGAAGTTTGTTAAAGCTTCTAGAAGAATTGCTAAAGACGCCCTAAAGCTGATGTTAGATATCCGTGATGCTGGTAAATTGGCTGATGCAATTATTCCCCATTTAAGGGTTGGCTTTGAAAAAAAACAAGAAATATTGGAGGAACTAGATCCAGTAAAGAGGTTAGAGTTGGTTTATGGCTTTTTAGTAGGTGAAATAGAATATTTAGAAATTGAGGCCAAGATAAACGATAGGATAAGACAACAAATAGAAGTGAACCAGAGGAATTATTATTTAAATGAGCAATTAAAGGCAATCCACAAAGAAATGGGGTTGGAAGAAGATCCATTTGAAGAGGTTGAATCTTTAATACAGCAACTCGAGGAAAAGAACATGCCTGAAGAGGCAAAAGAAAAGGCCCTGGCAGAAATAAAGAAACTCAAACAAATGCCTCCCTCTTCTGCAGAATACACTGTTGTTAGGAATTACGTTGATTGTATCTTGGATTTGCCTTGGGATGAGATCAAGACAACTGAGATCGATATAGAACAAGCGGCAAAGATACTTGATGAAGACCATTATGGATTAGAAAAACCAAAAGAGAGGATTTTAGAATATCTGGCAGTTCAAAAATTAGTGGACAAGGTGAAAGGCCCTATCTTGTGTTTTGTTGGTCCTCCTGGTGTTGGAAAGACCTCTTTGGCCAGGTCCATTGCAAGGGCAATGGATAGGGACTTTGTGAGGATATCTCTCGGAGGCGTGAGGGACGAGGCTGAGATCCGAGGACATAGGAGAACATATGTTGGCGCCTTACCTGGAAAGATAATACTTTCTTTGAGAAAAAAGAAATACAATAATCCCGTGATGTGTTTAGATGAAGTTGATAAAATGTCCACAGATTTTAGGGGTGATCCATCAGCCGCCTTGCTAGAGGTTTTAGATCCAGAACAAAACTATGCATTTAATGACCATTATCTGGATTTAAATTATGATCTATCAAATATTTTTTTTATAACAACTGCAAATACATTACAGACGATTCCCTGGGCACTAAGGGACAGGATGGAGATAATTCATCTTCCTGGATATCTGGAAGATGAAAAGGTAAAGATTTCCAAATATTTCTTGATTCCAAAACAAATGGAGAGACATGGTATAAAAGACAAAAATGTGACCTTTTCCAATGGTGCAGTTATTGAAATTATCAGGAGATATACAAGGGAAGCAGGAGTGAGAAATCTTGAGAGGGAAATCGCTTCAGTCTGCAGAAAGGTGGCTAAAAAGTTAGTGGAAGGTAAGGATTTAGAGAAAAAAATTACAGTAACCAAAGCTTCAATCCCAACATATCTTGGTGTTCCCAGGTTTAGATACGGAGAAAAAGAAGAAAAGGCACAGGTTGGATTGGCCACTGGACTAGCGTGGACTGAATTAGGCGGAGAACTCTTGATGATAGAAGTGGCAATTATGGATGGGACTGGCAAGATAGAGATAACTGGAAAGATAGGCGAAGTGATGCAGGAATCTGCAAAGGCAGCATTTAGCTATGTGAGGACCCGGTCTGAATTACTTGGACTCAAGCAGGACTTTTACAAAGACGTTGATATTCATATCCATGTCCCTGAAGGTGCGACTCCAAAGGATGGTCCATCAGCAGGCATAACTATGGCAACTGCCCTTGTTTCGGCACTGCTTAATATCCCTGTTAATAATGATGTTGCAATGACTGGAGAAATAACCCTCCGTGGAAGGATTTTGCCAATTGGTGGACTTAGAGAAAAATTGCTTGCAGCCCACAGGGGTATGGTTTCAAAGGTTATTATACCTAAAGAAAACAGTAAGGATTTGAAGGAAGTTCCAAACACTATTTTAAAGGATTTAGAGATAATAGAAGTGGAACATATGGATGAGGTGTTGCCAATTGCACTAAAAGATATAAAACCTAAAGAGGTCTTCAAAACTTCAAAAGAAATTATACCTATTTCTTATAGGCTCAGAAAGGATGAAGTTTCTCACAAGACCCAGTAAAAAAAAGAAAATCTTATTCCTTGCCAAATATATTTAAAAATTTGTCCTTAAAAGCAGAAAACTTTTTTTGTTTAATGGCCAGGCGTGCCTCTTTTACAAGGTTTAGATAAAATGCTAGATTGTGAATGGTGTTTAATCTATATGATAGTAATTCCTTAGTAGTATATAGGTGTCTTAGATAGGCCTTTGAAAAATTTTTGCAGGTGTAGCAATTGCAGTGTGGATCTAAGGGAGAATCGTCTTTTTTAAATTCTTTCTTCTTTATATTTATTTTCCCAAGGGAGGTATAAAGGGTACCGTTTCTCGCATTTCTTGTTGGTAGGACGCAATCAAACATATCAACTCCAAGTTCAATTGCATTTATAATATCTATTGGTTTGCCCACACCCATTAGGTATCTGGGTTTTTCCCAGGGGAGAAGGGGGGTAGTTATCTTAAGCATCTCAAACATTATTTCCTTGGGTTCCCCTACACTTAAGCCGCCAATTGCATAGCCATCAAAGGGTATTTCAGTTATTTGTTTTGCGCTTTCCTGTCTTAATTCTCTAAAGAAGCCACCCTGAACTATTCCAAATAGCAGTTTTGATGTGTCATCTCTGGAGATATATGCCCTATGCGCCCATTTAGTGGTAAGTTCAAGTGATTTTTTTGTATAATTGTAGTCAGCCCCATAGGGTACACATTCATCTAAGACCATCATTATGTCAGATCCTAGATTTTTTTGAATTTCAATTACATTTTCTGGGGTAAATAGGTGTTTTGAGCCGTCTATGTGGGATCTAAAGACAACTCCTTCCTCAGTGATTTCCCTTAAAGCGGATAGGCTAAAAACCTGGAATCCCCCGCTGTCTGTGAGAATAGGTCTGTGCCAATTCATAAATTTGTGGAGGCCGCCTAACTCCTTTATTAACTTGTCCCCGGGTCTGAGATAAAGATGATACGTATTTGAGAGAATTATCTCTGCTCCAATTGAATACACATCGTGGGAGGATAAGGCCTTAACAGATGCCCTGGTTCCAACTGGCATAAATATGGGAGTATTTACTATGCCGTGTCTGGTTTTTAATCTTCCAACTCTAGCGTCACCATCTGTGTGTAACACTTCGAAAAAATAGCTCATTGATTTACCTCTTGGTTTGGACATAAAAAAGGCCGAAACCAATTTTAAGTTTCGGCCTTTTTTCACTCTCAAGTTGTTTATATTTTATCCGCAACTGCTACAAGATGCACATCCATCACTTTGCTGAGACGATAATTTTGATAAAATTCTAAATCCCCATGGACTACCGTCGATCTCTACCGGTGCTACTGATTCCAGGAGATTTTTGTCAATTATAAATGTGTAAGGTTCAAAAACAAATACTTTATCATTTTCCCTTTGCTCATCCAGAGCAAGATTTAATTGTCCCCCACCTCAGCCAGGTGCCAAATACACCCGGATGGATGGTATTTCCTTTTTGTTTTCAAAGTGCTGGTCTAGTAGTTCTCTTGCATCTTCTGTTAAAGTTAGCATATCTTCCTCCTGCTTTATTCCTACCTGAATTTTAGGTAGAAAAAATTAATAGTGTTTCCTATATGTACTACTTAACTTAAGTCATAATACCAATTTTGTCAATTAAATATTATAATGATTAAATTCCAATTTAATAACATATCCAAATAATGCTCCCCTGTCTACCACAAATCTTGTCCCTTCTATAGGAATAGAATAATTCATCCAGGCAATATGTACATAAATCAATCCTGTAAATGTTTTTCTCTGGTAGACCTGATTCTCTTAATTGATCATAGGTTATATCCCATAAGTTTAATTTTTTTGTTTCTGGATTAAAATATTTTTTAAATTTATTTGGAAATTCGTTATCAAAGTTAACGAATTCACTGTGTTCAGGGCAAAGACTAGGACCCCTTACTGCAACAACATGGTCAGGATTGAGATTATATTGGTTGCAAAAAGCATCTATCCATTGTTTAATAAATTCGCCCCTATTTGCTCGCCAACCCACATGAAATCCCCCAATAGCACTACCTGTTTTATCGCATACCAGTATTGGCTGGCAATCTGCTGTCTTTATCATAAGAGCCAAATTTTTTTTAGATGTGATGATTGCATCTCCTTCAAGGGAGAACTGCTCTAAATCTTTTGTGTTATCTAAGCATATAAGTTTGCTTCCATGTACTTGCTTTAGCTCGATTAATTTATTTATCTTGAGCTGTTTTTCTATATCCTCTCTATTTTTTTTGACAGAAGTTATATTGTCTCCAACATCAAAGGAGAGGTTGGCTGATGAGAACCTTCCTCTACTATAACCTCCCTTTCTTGTTGTAAAAACACATTTTACTTTTGATATCCCAGGAAATTTAAAAGGAATAATTTGGATCATAAATCTTGCCATATATGGTTTTATATTATAAAAAACTGGGCCAAAATTATCTGTTTTGACCTGCCTTGTGTCTAATAATTTCAAGTCGTAAAAGGTTTAGAGCAAGATATGCAAAAAACCTTTTATTTTTATCTCTCGTCCCGCAATCAAATGTATATTTCTTGGATCTTAAATTATTATGCCAGGCTACAGCTGTACACAATGTGCCAACTGGTTTTTCAGGGCTACCACCTGTTGGTCCTGCAATGCCAGTAGTTGCCAGACCAATGTGCGTGTTTAGCTTTTCCCTTATGCAACGAGCCATAAATTTTGCTGTTTCTTCGTGTACTGCACCAAAATTTTTTATAATGTCTTCTGGAACACCTAGGATCTTTATCTTTGCTTCATTTGAGTAAGTTACTGCTCCTAACATAAAATAGTTTGAACTACCAGAAACTTGGGTAAGTAAGTGGGAGATAAGTCCGCCAGTGCAGCTTTCAGCAACAGATATAGTCAGTTTTTGTGTCATTAAATTTTGGGTCACTTCTTCTATTAAGCTAAGTCCCTTGGTGCTTACAATTATATCTCCAAATGAAATTTTTAGCTCAGCCATTAGGGCCTGGGTTGTTTTTTCGTGTTTGCTCTTAGAGAAGATTTCCAGAATCACTTCTGGGAATCTATCTATTTTTTTTACAGTCACATGATTACTTTTTTCCAATGTGGTCGTTAATAAATTGTATTTAACCTTATCGTATGGAAATATAGTAAGTTTTGGCATAGTTATATTCCCAATATGGTTTTGGCTGTTGTAAAGAAAATAAAAAGGCCTGTTATGTCCACTATGGTAGTAAGTGCAGGACTTGCTATTACTGCTGGGTCTTTTTTGAATTTTGCAGCTAACAAAGGAAGTAGAGCTCCTATAAGCGTAGATGTAATTACCTGCAATGCCAGGGCAACGCTTACTGCTAATCCTATTTTTGACAGGGGTATATGCTGAGTTGGATTTGTAAGCGCATAGAAATATACTCTGACAAGTGCCACTAACGCAAGTATTACACCAAGGAGGAGAGATATGTTAAATTCTTTATACAAAACCTTTAAAAAATCTCTGGGGGTTATTTCTCCTAGCGCCAGGGCCCTAATGACTAATGTGGCTGATTGGCTTCCTGTATTTCCGCCAGTATCAGCCAACATTGGCATAAAGGTAGCTAAAATGGTGAATTGCATAATTACGTGTTCAAATCTTTCAACCACAAAGCCAGACACAAAACCTAAAAGTGCCAAAAATATAAGCCATCCGCATCTATTTTTAAAGTGTTCAATAGCTGGTGTTTTCATATATGCTGCTGCCTCATGTTCACCTGTAATAGCCATTAATTTTTCCATATCTTCAGTATGTTCCTGTGTAATTATGTCCATTGCGTCGTCGTAGGTAATAATGCCAACAAGGGCATTATTTCCATTTACAACAGGAAGCGCAATGAGATCATATTTTTGTATTTTTCTTGCAACCTCTTCCTGGTCGTCTAATACGTGGGCATAAATCAAGTCCCTATTCATGATGTCTTTTATTAATGTATCTGGTCTTGCAAGTATCAAGTCTTTTAATGACACAAAACCAAGGAGGCGTCTTTCATCATCAACTACGTAACAATAATAAATAGTCTCTTTATCTGGCGCTTCCCTCCTGAGTCTCTCAATAGCCTCCTTTGCAGTAATATTTGGTGGCAGGGTGGCATAATCAGAGGTCATTACAGACCCTGCAGTGCCTTCAGGATAAGATGAGAGTTTTCTTATATCTTCTCTCTCTGCCTGTGCAATTGCAGGCAAGAGATTTTCCCTGAGATCTTCTGGAAGTTTTTTTAACAAATCAACCCTATCGTCTGGAGACATCTCAGATATTAATTGAGCCAATTCTTGTCGTGATAGATTTTGGGTTAATTTTATTTGTAGGTCTAAATCAAGATGACTGAATATTTCAGCCCTAAGATCAGGATCTAAGATTTTTAGGACATCCCAGATTTCTTTGGGAGATAAGGGGGAAATAAATTCTGCAACTAATCCAGGATGGGTGCTACTGCAAAATTCTTTTATTGCTTCAGTGTTATTTTTTGACAAAAATTCTTTGATTTCTGGGACTAATAGAGGATTTTTGGTCATGGTCCACCTCCAGGAAACCCAGGACCTATCCCCAGGCCCTGGAGATGGGACTTTTATTTATCTCACATCTATAAAGGCCTGGTGATATGTCCTGTTATGTTTTTGATTATAGCTCTTGATCTTCGACTGTCAGGATCAATCATTCTATCTCCTCCAGTACTTGTTCCTGTTAAAAAACTTTATGTACTCTAGGGCTATTATAAAAAAAAATCAAGTTTTTGTTCTGGTTAGAGAGAGTTTTTGATTAATGCTAGAAATGATTGTTGAATTTTTCTTGTTCATTTGTTAGAAGTTATTACTGTTATGACAGTACACAAAATTTATAAGGAGGCGGGATTAATAGTATGGCAATAACTCTTTCAATGAGAAACCTATCTCTTAGAAAAACACCAAAGTTATCAAATGAAGAGTTTAAACAGTTAACTAGTTTTATATATGAAAAAACAGGCATATCAATTCCTCCCAGACGAAAATATTTAATTGAAAATAAACTGGGGAAAAGACTTAATGAATTAAATATAAAAACATATTCAGACTACATAAAGTATTTAAAATTTTCTCCTCAAAAAGAAACAGAATTTAAAAAATTATGCGAGTTGATTACTATAAATGAAACCTGTTTTTTTCGTGATATAAAGCAACTGACTCTTTTTAAGAACATAATTCTGCCAGAAATGTTAAAAAAAAGGCAGGAGCAGGGCTCTAAATCTCTTACTATATGGTCTGCTGGATGTTCCAGTGGTGAGGAACCTTATACCCTAGGAATTATACTCCATGAAGTTTTAAAGGTATCTATTATTGGTTGGAATATAAAGATTTACGCAAATGACCTTTCGCCAGCGATGCTCTTTAAGGCAAGGAAAGGGATTTACAATGAGTATTCTTTGAGGACCACCCCTGAGAATATTAAAAAGAAATATTTTACAGTGACAAAAGAAGGGTACAAGATCCATCCAAAGGTGCAGAAACTGGTAAATTTTCAATTAATCAATCTGGCAGATCCAAGAGACGTAAAAAAAATACCCAAAAGCGATATAATATTTTGTAGAAACGTAATTATTTATTTTGATGATGCAGTTAAGAAAAAGGTTCTTTCCCATTTTTATGAGAATTTAAAGGATGATGGGTATCTTTTTTTGGGTTATTCAGAAAGTATTCATAGAATAACTAAATTATTCAAGCCACAAATAAAACCTGGTGGTATTGTGTATCAGAAAAATCTGTAAGTAATATAGGGGGGATGGTAGTGAAAAAAATTTGTGTTGAATATATTGTTCCTGGAATGATACTAGCAAAGCCTGTTCAGGGATTAGATGGGTCTGAGCTTTTCCCTGAGGGAACAGAGTTAGGGGAAGAGGAGAAAAAAGTTTTAGAGGATGCAGGGATCGATTACATATATGTGACAGCAAGAAGTGAGGAGTCTGAACAAAGTATACTGCAAACAGTGGCACAAGAATATGCTTTTAAATTTTTCATGTATGTAAATCCTGATAATAAATTATTTGTTGAATTATTTAATATAATTGTCGAGTTAATATTTGATGCTCTTAAAAAAGGCTGGGAGCTTCCTTGTGAAGATTATATTAGGGCAAAAAGTGTTGAAAGGATGAGGGATCTTTTCTTAAAGGATATGGGGGGCCCTGAAGACATTGTGAAACATGAATTATCTTTGGCGTCATTTCCTGACGTGTATTTTAGGCTAAAAAAAGTGTTGGAGAACCCATCTAGTTCAGCAAAGGATATTGCTGAAGTGGTGAGTTCTGATGTGGCCCTGACAACAAAACTCCTAAAATTAGTGAATAGTCCTTTATTTGGTTTGACTCAAAAAGTGGATTCTGTAGAGAGGGCAGTTAGTTTAGTTGGGGAGGAGGAGTTATCGAATTTGGTGTTGGGGATTTCAGCTATAAGATATTTTAAGGATATCCCACCTGAGCTAATGGATATGCAGACCTTTTGGAAGCATTCTTTAAGCTGTGCTATTTTTGCGAAAATTATCGCTTCTAACTATAGAGATGTAAATGACGAGGTCTTGTTTACAGCTGGTTTACTTCACGATGTGGGAAAATTGATCTTGTTTAAAAATATGCCTTATTCGTCAGTAGAGACCCTGGTGTTTGCCAGAGAGAATATGGTTCCCATGATGGAAGCCGAAGAATATGTCCTTGGATTTACCCACACTGATATTAGTAAGTTGCTCATGAATAGCTGGCAGTTCCCAAACACGATTAATGATATTGTTTCCAACCATCATAACCCAACAGAGGCATCGTTTGAGACAGGTGCTGCAATTGTGCAACTAGCGGACAACCTAGCCAATGCAGTGGGAATATCTTATGGAAATACTTTTGTGGTGCCTGGAATGGACGAGGATGTCTTTGACAAGTTGAATTTTCCAGTAGAGAAGTTAAAGCCAATTGTTTTGAAACACAATAAATTGTTAAATGACTTACTCAGTGCTCTGACGTAGTATGTTATTTTGATGCGGTGTTGTTTATAGATTTTTTTGATAAAGTTTTTCAATAAAGTAGTATGGATAATTATGCCCAGAAGTTATGATGTTAATTTTATTAATCCATTTTTAAGTGCCGTGATTAATGTGCTAGAGACAATGGCCAATGTAAAGGTTAAACCTGAGAGGCCATATATAAATAAACATAGAACAGCTATAGGTGATGTTACTGGTATTTTGGAGATTTCTGGCTATATGAATGGGGTTATTTCTCTCACTTTGACAAAGGATGCTGTTTTAACAATTGTAAATAATATGCTTTTTGAGAATTATACTGAGATTAATGATGATATCGCAGATGCAGTTGGTGAGCTTACAAACATGATCTCAGGACAGGCAAGGATCCAGCTATCTGAACAGGGTATGAAGTTCCAGGCAGGAACTCCTAAAGTTATCATTGGTAAAGGTAAAAAGCTAGATCACATCAAGGATGCACCAATACTTGCCATCCCCTTTAGTGTAAATACTGGTGGTAACGTAGTTGTAGAAGTCAGTTTTGAAATGTAACAATAATCTATTTCCGTTCAATTCTTTTAACTCTTTTAAAAAAGTTAATATTATGACTACACACAAAATGATATTAAATAAGAAAAAAAATATTGCTACAATGTTATTTAGTGAAAATGCAAAGATAGTTTTAGAAAAGAGATACTTGAGAAAAGGTCCAGATGGAAAACCCATTGAGACCATAGAGGAGATGTTTTGGCGAGTGGCAAAGAGTGTTGCTGAGATAGAAGCCAGGTACAAAAAATCTCCTTATTCTCCTGATGATCTGGCTGTTAAGTTTTATAATCTCATGGTTTGCAAAGATTTTTTGCCCAATTCTCCAACCCTTATGAATGCTGGCACAAAGTTAGGCCAGCTTGCTGCTTGTTTTGTCCTGCCAGTTGAAGACTCCATGGAGGGAATTTTCGATGCCATAAAATATGCTGCACTTATTCATAAATCTGGAGGTGGCACGGGCTTTTCTTTTTCAAGATTAAGACCCAAAAATAGTAGAGTTGGATCAACAGGAGGAATTGCTTCTGGTCCAGTTTCATTTTTAAAAATATTCAACACAGCAACGGAACAGGTAAAGCAAGGAGGCACCAGACGAGGTGCCAATATGGGCATACTTCGTGTAGATCATCCTGATATTCTTGAATTCATCAGGGCTAAAGAAAAGGAAGGAGAACTTAATAACTTCAATCTATCAGTTGCCCTTACTGAAGAATTTATGGAAGCGGTTCTTTCGGATAAGACCTATTCTTTAATCGCTCCTCATACTGGAGAGAAAAAGGGAGAACTCAGGGCAAGAGATGTTTTTGATTTGTTGGTTAAGAAGGCCTGGCAAAGCGGTGATCCTGGGATAATTTTTTTAGACAGGATAAACAAGGACAACCCCACACCCTCCCAAGGAGAGATTGAGAGCACCAACCCTTGTGGTGAGCAGCCACTTTTGCCATATGAAGCATGTAATCTGGGATCTATAAATTTAAGCAACTTTTATACAGAAGACACCGATGAAAAAATTGACTTTAAGCGCCTAAAAGAAGTGGTACATCTTTGTGTTCGCTTTTTAGATAATGTAATTGACTTATCTAAATATCCCATTGATAAAATTGATAAAAAGGTACGGTTAAATAGAAAGATTGGACTTGGCATAATGGGATGGGCAGATTTGCTTTTTAAAATGGGGATCCCTTATAATAGTGAAGAAGCAATAAAGCTTGCTGAAAAGATTATGTCCTTTATTGAGAAGGAATCAAAAGCTGCTTCAATAAAGCTTGCTGAAGAACGTGGTCCATTTCCTGCTTATGAGGAATCTATTTATAAACTAAGAGGGGAAGGACCTTATAGAAACGCAACTACAACCACAATTGCCCCAACAGGGACATTGTCAATAATAGCAGAATGTTCATCTGGAATAGAACCTGTTTTTTCCCTTTGCTTTTATAGGCATGTGATGGATGGGGAAAAGCTGTTGGAGGTGAATAGGGTTTTTAAAGAAACATTTGAAAAATTTGGTCTATATTCAGAAGAATTAATAGAAGATATCCTTGAGAATGGAAGTATCCAGCACCTAGACTATATTCCAGATGAGCTAAAAAGGATATTTGTAGTGGCCCACGATATAGAACCCATGTACCATCTAAAGATGCAGGCTGCCTTTCAAAAATACACTGACAATGCAGTATCTAAGACTGTTAACTTGCCTAATAGCGCAACTATAGAGGACGTTAAAGAAATTTATTTAGAGGCTTATAAACTTGGAGTAAAAGGGGTCACAGTTTTTAGGGACGGCTGTAAGTCGTCTCAGGTATTAAACCTAAAGAGAGATAAAGGGAAAGAATCCAAGGTCAGACAAAGGCCTGACGTGGTTTATGGGTTTACCCAAAAGGTAAAAACAGGTCTTGGGACCTTATATCTCACTGTTAATGAAGTTGATGGTAAGCCCTTTGAAGTATTTGCGACAATTGGAAAGTCAGGAAGGTCTATTACAGCCAAAGCAGAGGCAATTGGCAGGCTTGTTTCTCTGGCCCTTAGGTCTGGAGTAGAAGTGGAAGAAATAGTCAGGCAACTCAAAGGTATTGGAGGGGAACATCCTGTTTTTCAGAAAAAAGGCTTGCTTCTTTCAATTCCAGATGCAGTGGCATGGGTATTAGAAAATCACTATATGAAAAAGAAAGATAGAAATAATTCTCAAATGGAGCCCTCTTTGAAAAGACCTGTATGCCCAGAATGTGGAGAAGAGATTACTTTTCAAGAAGGGTGCATGTTGTGTCCTGCTTGTGGATATACTAGGTGTTAACCTACTGCGCTGAAAAGAAAATCCTCAAATTTACTG
>JAMOQN010000229.1 GCA_027063985.1 Desulfohalobiaceae bacterium | reverse complement strand
CATGTTTATTTCACAAATTAAAGGAAGAAAAGGAAAAATATAAAAAACTTTCTGAGGAGTTAAAGATAAGCAAAGAAGAATTGCTAATGACTTATACTGAGAGGCAGGAATTAGTTCAAATGGTGGTTCATGATTTTAAAAGTCCACTTTCTGCAATTATATCTAATCTGGATCTATTAAAATATATTGGTCTTAATGATCAACAAAAACAAATTGTGGATACTGCATTAAATGGAGCCAAAAAACTCCTTGATATGATAAATGAATTTCTCCAAATCGCAAAAGTAGATCAATTTCAAAAAGATAAAATTAAATTTGAACCAGTGTCTCTTTTATCTGTATTAAACGAAGTTATAGAAGAATTAAAACCACAAGCAGACATCAAATCAATAAAAATAATACAACAATCCCAGAAGGATGTTCTCCTCTGGGGAACACATTCTCTATTTGTACATTTAATCCAGAATTTAATATCCAATGCCATTAAATATACACCAGAAAATGGCCTTGTAAAAATCTCATGGGAGGTTTTAAAAACAAAAAGGGCTGGGGATAAATTTAAAAAATTTGCAAAAATTTGCATAGAAGACACAGGCCCTGGAATACCAGATGATTTAAAAAAGGTTGTTTTTAACAGGTTTGAAAGGCTAAAAAGGGATAAGGGAGTTCAAGGTACAGGTATAGGTCTTTTTATTTGCAAGCGCATTGTGAATCTATTAGAGGGTAGAATTTGGATAGAAGATGCAAAACCTCAGGGTAGCAGATTTTGTTTTAGTTGTTATGTTTGTGAGGAGGAAGAGTAATGGATAAACAGAAACCAATTTTGTTGGTTGATGATATTCAACCAGCCAGGGAGACCCTTTGTAATATATTACAGGTCCTTGGGTATAAAAATCTTTTAGAGGCCTCCAATGGTGAAGAGGCAATAGAACTATTGAAAAAAAATCCAGATATCCAGTTAATTATAAGTGATTGGAAGATGCCAAGGATGAGCGGCATTGAACTATTAAAATGGGTACGCAGCCAAAAAGAATTTAAAAACATTCCCTTTATTATGGTAACATCAAAGGGAGAAAAAGAGGATGTAGCCCTGGCTGCAGAACAAGATGTAACTGAATATCTTGTAAAACCTGTTACTGTAGAGGCCCTTATATCAAAAATAGAAAATATAGACAACAACCTGGCAAAATTAAATGAATTAAAACAAAAGCTGGAGGTGATAAAAAAATTAATAGACTCTGGAAAAGATGAAGAAATTAGAAAAGAATTGGAAAAGATTTTAGAAGAGTTTCCAAAGGACAAATCTAAGTTGCTAAGGGAAATTGCTTATATGTATATGGAAAGGGGCTATTTAGATGAGGCAGAAAAGATGGTTAACAGGGCTCTTTCAGAAAATCCCCTATATACCAAGGGATGGTGGTTAAAAAATGAGATAGCTCTCAAAAAAAAGGATCTTAATGGGGCACTTTCTGCGCTTAAAAAACTATATGAATTAAACCCAAATTCCTCAAAAGTTCTCTATCATATTGGAAAGATATATCTCGCAAAAGAGAAATTAGACAAGGCCAAAAGTTTCTTTTTAATGGCCCTTAAAGTGGATCCAAAAAACGAACAGCTAATACAGGATATATGGAATGCCTATCTTGAAAATGACCTGTTAGACGAAGTATTCAGGGATTTTGGTCATATATTATTTGAAAAATTAAATGTGGAGACATTAAATAATTTGGCGGTATCTCTAAGCAAAAAGGGTTCTGTGGATCAAGCAATAGTTGCCTATCGTCAGGCACTAAAAAAAGAACCAAAGAATTCCAGACTGCATTACAATCTTGCAGTAGCATATCTAAAGACAGGAAAAAAGAAAAATGCCTTGGTTCATCTAAATGAAGCCATTCAAATAGACCCTGAATTTGAGAACGCCAAAAACCTGTTGGAAAAATTGATGAAGGAAAAGGATCTAAATAAAGAGTAAATAGAAAATGTTTAAAAAGTATACAATCTCAAAATTATCTAACGAAATCACGGGATATATTTTCATAATTATTGCAGCTAGTTGTTGGGGCAGTATAGGACCTGTAGCAAAACTTGCCTTTAAAAACGGCATGGGACCTATGGAGGTAGCCTTTTACCGTGCTGTATTTGGATGGGTTTTCTTTTTTATCCATGCAATTTTTAGGGGAGTAATACGCATAAACTTAAAGGACTTGCCAATTTTTATAATATTTAGTCTTTTGTGTGTGTCCCTTTTTTACGTCTCATATCAAGTAGCAGTTTCAAAAATAGGTGCTTCCCTTGCTTCGGTGCTCCTATACACTGCCCCTGCCTGGGTAACCATACTTGCGAGGATATTTTTGAATGAAAAAATAACCCCTTTAAAATTAATTGCCCTATTCCTCACTATATCAGGGGTAGTTTTAATCTCTTTTTCCTCAAACACCCCTGAAAATCAACTAAAAATAACACCCATGGGAATTGTATGGGGTCTTATATCAGGACTAACCTATGCATTATACTACATTTTTGGAAAAAAAACACTGCAAAACTACTCTTCAATAACCATTTTTACCTACATTCTACCCATTGGCAGCATTCCCTTATTCTTTTTGATACCTAAATCTCTTCCCCCTCAATCTGCGCTCTTTCCATTGCTATTTTTAGGGTTTGTAACAACTTATCTTGCATATATTGCATACTATAAAGGACTAAAATATCTTGAAGCATCAAGGGCATCTGTGGTGGCGACATTAGAGCCAGTAGTTGCCTCATTACTTGCATTTTTATTTTGGGACGAGGTACTGAGCCCTATTAGCTATATAGGAGGAGCACTTATTCTGTGTTCAGTAATATTGACTATTTCTGTCCAAGAATCATAAGATACAAGATTTTTTATAAATGAGATGACAATAGGTCAGGCAATTTTGTGGATAATAGAATGGTGATAATTGTTTATACCATATGTTAAGTTGCCCTTTTTAAGAGTTGATGTGCCAGCCTGGATAATATCAGTAAGATCTGAAGATGTATTGTTGTCAAATGGGGAAGAAACCTTATTCTCTGCCTGGTCCTTTTTCTCCACTAGTTTTGCCATTTCTTCTGCCTGTTCTCTGTACTTTTCAATTCTGGCCTTCATAGCCATTTGATCTGCCTTGGCAGCAACAGCCCTATCCTGAGGAGATGGATCAGAAGGCGCAAGTGCTGCCCTTTTTATTATTTGTGCCTTTCTTAGGGTGGCATCTGGATTCCCTGGCACAGGAGATACATCTATTTTTACTTCTCCAGCAACAGCGTACCTATTTCCGTCTGGACCAATGACATAAGAATATTGGGGACCTCCTCTAACATAAGGGCCACCAGCTGCAATATGGGCCTGTTCATGTGCCTTTACATGGGCATCTATCCTCTTTAATTCTTGAACCTTTTTTTCTTCTTTTGGGTCAGATTTTTTGTCAGATTTACTGTTTTTAGAAAGGCTTAACTTGCCCTCTTTATTTTCTGGAGAATTGATCCCATCACTGGATTTATTAGAGGGAGTATTCTGGCCATTGTCTTTAGTTGTCCTATCAATCTCTTTTTGAGCAACTAAAGTATTTTCAGAAGGATCTTTGTTATTTGGTGATATACCTGAAAAATTATAATTAAATGATATAGGGGATATATTCATCATAAATACCTCCCATTATCAAACTTTTTTTATTCAACACTTCTTAAGCCCACAATATACTCAAAAGACAAAACCAATTAGTACCTAATCTTTATCTTAACTAGTTAAAAGTAATCCTACCTCCTTTTGTATTCTTCTTTTTGCAAGTTCACAATAAGTTAAATCAATTTCTAAACCAATCGCTTTTCTTTTAAGTAACTTAGCTTCTATTAAGGTAGTTCCACTACCACAAAAGGGATCAAAGACTATATCTCCTATAAATGAGAACAATTTTATACACCGTTTTGGTAATTCTCTAGGAAACGGAGCTGGATGTCCTATCTTTTTTTTACTTTCTCCACTAAAAGTCCAAAGACCATTGGTCCATTCCATAAATTCTTCTTTAGTAATATCATTTTGTCGTGAACCATTTTTCTTTTTCCATTTATCTTTATACAAAATAACAATTAACTCAACAGGAGCAATTACATAGGGAGCTGATGCACTCAACCAACTACCCCAAGCAGTTCTTCGGCTTATATTTCCTTCATTCCATACAATTGTGGAATGGTATTTCCATCCCACCTTCTGGGCAAGAACAGTTAAATCAGCACCTACTGAACGCTGCCCACCTTTGTTTTTATCCAAAGGTATATTTAGACATAAACGCCCTGTTGATCTAGTCCACTTTAAGCAATTACTTAACCATCTCTCACTAAACCATAAGTATTCTTCATAAGACATAGTGTCATTACTTGAATTATAATTAATACCAACGTTATAAGGAGGAGAGGTAACTATCAAATCTATAAACTCTTCTTTAAAATTATCTTTATCCAATACATCCCCTTGATAAATCACTAAGTCTTTTGCTGTAAAATATTTTTTAATCATATTAATTTCTTTAAATCATCTATTAGTTCAATAATTGGTTTAATTTTTTTACTTCTATTAAATTTACCTTTTGCTAAATAAATACCATCCAACTCGTACTCAAGTATAATTCTAGCCTTGCGAGGAGGATGTGAGAAGGAAATTTCATCATCTTTATCCGGAGTTATCATCATTACTTTAATATTCTTGGTGAGCTCACTTTGTAATAGTTTTAATTTCCAATATGGTGTTTCTGTATAACGTTCACGAAAAGAATTTTTAACTGATAAAATAGCAATTATTTTAGGAAATTCATTATTTTTTTTGTATAATATAATATCTCCGTCAGGCAACAAAGAATAATCTCCAAAATCTACCAGAATAGCTCTTTTAACAAGATCCAATTCTTTGGGCAACTTATTTCTCTTCAAAATCTTGTCGTTGGTTATAAAGAGGCCATGTTTTTTACAGAAATCTGAAATTAACATCTCCACAATTTTCTCTAAATTTCTACCAATCGTGGCAACCCAGCTTTGCCTTGCTTTAATAGTAGCTGTCTGTTCAGATAATCCTTCTGCCTCCATAAGTTCTTTAATTTTATTCTTATAAAAGATTTTCTCTTCATTTTGAAAAAAATCATTCAGTTTTTTATAAGCTTGTTCTCCATATTTGTCCTTAAATTCTTTAAATCTTTTAATTATCATAAATATCTTCCTTCTCACATTGCATACATCTATAAAGAGCCGCCCTCCTTTTCTCCAAAATCAACATACCTAAAAATCAACCTAAAAGTGCCTCTGCAAATTTAACTGGGTCAAATGGTCTGAGATCCTCCATTTTTTCACCTAGGCCAACAAAGGTAATTGGGATATCAAATTCCACTGAAATCCCCAAAATAACTCCTCCTTTTGCAGTGCCATCCAATTTAGTCAATATTATCTCATCAACCCCTACCCCTTCATTGAACATTTTGACCTGGGAAATGGCATTTTGACCTGTTGTGGCATC
>JAMOQN010000228.1 GCA_027063985.1 Desulfohalobiaceae bacterium | reverse complement strand
GTTTACAAAAAAATAAAAAATTATAATTATTTTTCGTAAAATATATTAAAAAATAAACAGAAAGAAATTCTATAACTATTTTTTATAACAAGATAACACCGTAAAATCAATTTATTTCTTACCGAGATTTGCTGCAAAGGGCCATTTTTCCTTGACATAAGAGAAAATAGGAAGTAGAAAATTTTGTTTCTGCAAATAATTTGTTGTTATCTCCGCAAAAATTTTGATTAAAATTTTAAAAAAGGCCTTATTGTTTTTTTGTAAGGTGCCAATCTTTTTTGCTAATGGAGTTTTTTATGGAATGTCTAAAAATTATATTTGGGCAGGGGGTGTCTTGCATGGGTTTAACCTTTAACTTTTACTAGGTACAGGTGGTGGCCATGGTTGTAGGAAGACATATTATCGCAGAATTGTATGGAGTTAAAAAGGACCTCATTTCTTATGAGGACAAGGTAAGGGAGATCTTAGAAGAAGTCACAGAAAAGGCGAAATTTAATAAAATAGGGTCCATGTACAAACAATTTCAACCTTATGGAGTGACTGGTGTGATTCTTGTGGAAGAATCACACGTATCCATACATACCTGGCCTGAATATGAACTTGTTAACTTAGATGTATTTACGTGTGGTGAAGTATCAAAGGTAGATAAGGCCTTTGAACTGTTTTTAGAAAAATTTAAGCCTACATCATATAAGCATCAGGTAATTGATAGGGGTTAAAATGGATAGATTTAAAAATCAGGTGGTACAATTTTGTAGCAAAGGTGATATTTCCATCTATGAATTAATTGAAAGACAGGATTTTTCTCTTAAAGAATTTTTCCAAAAAATCAGGCAGTTAGAGCGGGAAGGTATAATAGAAATTGAGGGGAGAACTGTAAGGCTGAAGCCAAAATATCGAGATACATATAGTAATCTTAGCTCAATAGAAGATGTTAAATGTAGTTGTTGTGAAAAAACAGGAATAGAAATCAAAGGGTATTTTAAAGAACTTTTAGATAGGTGGAATCAGGTAACTAATGGTCGACCTGAAGCAATTGAAGTATTTGATCAGGGATTTATATCTCCAGAAGGGGTAATCAGAAGGGTTGCATATATTTATGATAGGGGAGATCTTTTAGATGCAGAAATATTCATAATGGGTGATGATGACCTGCTCTCCATAGCCCTGGCACTTACTGGACTTCCAAAAAGGGTCCAGGTAGTTGAGATAGATGAAAGATTGGTAAATTTTATAAATAAAGTGGCAGAAAAAGAGAACCTGTCTTTAAGGGCAGAGGTCTTTGATGCCCAACAGGCACTTCCTGATAAATTTAAAGGTAAATTTGATATATTTATAACAGATCCTGTTGAGACCCTTCCAGGCTTTACCCTTTTTATATCCAGGGCCACATCGTCTTTAAAAGGAATTGGATGTGCAGGGTATTTAGGACTTACTACCATTGAAGCGTCTAAGGAAAAGTGGTTTGAGATTGAAAAAAGATTTCTGGAAATGGGATTTGTCATAACTGACATAAGACGGAGATTTAGTGTATATCCTCTGGGCGATATAAGTTTTTCCAGATATCAAGAAAAGTGTCAGGTGTATAAAGAGATAGGTGTCAAGGCTGATAGAGATTGGTATACTTCCTCTTTTATAAGGCTTGAAGCTGTTAAACAACCAAAACCCCTTGTTGAAGGGACTCATGTGATAGATGAAAAAGTATATAAAGACGATGAGAGTCTGGCAACTCCTTATTAAAACAAGAGATTTTATTGGCAGATAAAAACAAAAAGGCAACCTTATCATTAGGTTGCCTTTTTGTTTTTTACTTTAAATATTATGGGTTTTGAAGATTTTTTAAATACACCTATAAAAGTTGGTGAAAAAACATTAAAGAACAGGCTAGTCCTTTCTCCAATGGCATCTCTTACAACAATAGCCCTACGAAAGGTTATATCAAATTTTTCCCTTCCAGGTCTTTTATACACTGAGATGTGTCTCGCCAAAATAGTTCCTACTGAGAATAAAGAAAAATCAACGGTTTTTAGATGGAGAGAGGCTGAAGAGGATATATTGGTATGTCAGATAGTGGGAAATGAACAAGAGCATATGGTTAAGGCTGCTCAACGCATTGAAGAAGAAGGGCTCTTTGGCGTGGATATAAATATGGGGTGCTCAATATCCCGTTTGTGCAAAAAAGGGTATGGAGCCTCCTTATTAAGGGAGCCAGATAAGGCCATTCAAATAGTCTCATCCATAAGAAAGGCTGTTAATATTCCTATTTTAGTTAAATTCAGGACAGGATGGGATGATGATCCTAGATTTCCAATGGAATTTGCAAAGAAATTAGAAGACGCTGGAGCGGATGGTCTGATTTTCCACCCAAGGGTGGCTCCAGATGTTAGAAATAGGCAGCCCAAGTGGGAATATATATCCCTTGTGAAAAAATCTGTTTCCATACCTGTTTTTGGCAATGGTAATGTGTTTTCCAAAGGACATGTTAAAAAAATGTTAGACTTAACTGGATGTGATGGAATAGCCCTGGGCAGGATTTCAGCAGTTAGGCCATGGATTTTTGCAGAAATTTTAGATGATTTTGTCCCAATACCTGAAACTTTTTACACAACCGCGTCAGAAATGCTAGAAGAGATATTTACATATTTTGAGCCAAATAGAGCTGTTAAGCTATATAAAAAATGGTCTTTTTATTTTTACTCCAATTTTTTTTACGGGCACTCTTTGTTAAAAAGTATTTTAAAATCAAATTCCTATCAGGAGCTAAAAGAGGCCATAAAAAAAACATTAATCCCCCTTCCTAAATTAAATGCCATACCAAATCTGAATTTTCTCCATTAATTTTAAATTTTCGTTGCCAATTTATAATACTTAAGTTAGTGTGTAAATAATTAGATATCAGACGACCTCTAACCTATATATGTTCACTATGAGCTAGAGTTCCATCTCCTGCAAGAATTAAAAAAGGGGGTGGGAAATGGATAGTATTAAAGAAAAAATTTTAATTGTAGAAGATGAGATGGGAATGGCAGAGACTTTGGAGCTGTTGTTGGAAGACCATGGTATTGGGTGTGAAATTGCCAGTACTGGTGAACAAGCACTGAATCTGTTAAAAGAGAAAAAATTTAAATTAGCTCTTGTAGACATAAGGCTCCCAGGAATGAATGGCCTACAATTTATAGAGAAAGCACATGAGCTAAACTCGGAGATGTCCTTTATAATTTTAACAGGTTCCCTCGAGTTCGACCCAACGCAAATTTCTCATATTGACAAAGTCAGTAAAAAGACCTTTTATAAGCCTGTTTCTGATTTTTCAGCGTTAATAGAAGAAATTTTGTTTTTGCTAACATGATAGAAAAGATGAAGAAATTTTGTTGGTTAACGTTGTTTTTGGTTGTGATTTTAGTAAAGGTAAGTGTTGCCCAGAAGCTAAAACTTCTGTTTTTTCACAGACCCCCATATTATGTTTATGATAAGGACGGTGTGAGGGGGATCATTTTAAATAGGACAATTTATGTTTTAAAACAGGCAAAAGTGGAATTTGAACTGGAGCTTTCAACTCCAAATAGGATTATTGCTTCTTTTAAAAGGGGAGATAAAAATATATGTTCCCCTGGGTGGTTTAAGACAAAAGAGAGAACTAGATGGGCAAAATTTTCTATTCCAATATACGAAAACAGGCCTGTTGTTCTTTTAACTGGTAAATGGAATAATGGGCTAATTAAAAAACACTTTTTATCTGATATATTTAGGAGTAGATCCCTTACGTGGGGTAGAATAAAAAATTTTTCATATGGAGATGTGATTGAAAAATACCAAAAGGAGTTTAGACCAAAAGTAGTTAATATAGAGGGGAATCAATTGAATCTGATAAATATGTTGAGGTATAAGAGATTTTCCTATATATTAATATCTCCAGAAGAAATTGATTTTTTGATTGCTTCAGCAGGGTATGATAAAAAAGATTTTTTAATTATACATTTAAATGATGTTAAAGAAGGAAACAAAAGATATTTGATGTTTTCTAAAGATATTTCAGATAATTTAATAGAAAAGATAAATAAAACCATATTTAGATTATATAAATAGATTTTATTATGAAAAAGAAAAGTATTATAGACATAGTAAGATTTCATTTAATTTTTATTGTTCTATCTGTATCATTTATAGTTTTATTTGTAAATTATTGTATATTCAAGTCAAATCTTGAGAAGAATTTTGTATTACAGAAAAATAAATTAATTGATAATATAAAAAATGTTTATGTATATCCTTTATGGAGATTAGATAAAAAAGAAATTGAACTTTTATCAATTAGCTATATACAGAATAAATTGATAGCTGGAATTGACGTAGTATCAATGCCATACAAATCACATCTATTCAAATATAAAGGAAAACAACAAATAAATGTAGAAACTGATCATATACCTATTTTTTATGAAGGTAAAGAAATAGGATATGTAACTATAACCTTTAACAAAGATCCAACTTCTAATTTTATGACAAGTTTATTAACAACCAATATTTCTTTGGTATTTTTTATAATTATTTTTATCTATTTTTCTACAAATTTGATTTTGAAAAATAATATAGAAGGACCAATATCAGTTTTGGCAAGTGCAATTTCAAAGGTAAAACAGGGTAAATATAATTATTCTGCTCCATCTATGGAGTTTGTTGAATTTAAGCCAATTTTTGATTCTGTTGTGGATCTGGGACTAAAGATAAAGCAGAGGGAAAGACAACTTAAACAAAGTGAAGAGAAATTTAGAAACCTGGCGGAAAATGCACCTTTGGGTATTTTAATTTATCAAGGGGAGAGGTTTGTGTATTGTAATAGGGCCAGTACTGAGATTTCAGGATATACTAAAGAAGAAATCATGTCTAAAAAGTTTTGGGAGTTTGTATCTTTAGAACACCAGGACATAATAAGACAGAGGGGAATATTAAGACAACAGGGAAGGCTCGACTTGCCCAACAGATATGAGTTTGAAATTTTGGCAAAAGATGGAAAAAAGAGGTTGATGGATTTTTGTGTTTCAGTGATTGATTATGAAGGAAAGCCTGCTGGATTGGTTATTATTCAAGATATTACAGAAGAGAAAAGAATTCAAAAGGAGTTGGAAAGACTCAGAAATATGCTTCAGAATATAATAAATTCAATGCCCTCTATGTTGATTACAGTTGATAGGGAATTTAAAGTGATTTATTGGAATAAGTATGTAGAAAATATTTTAGGAGATATAAAATTAAAAGAGTTAAGAAATAAAAATATTTTTGATGTTATTGATATGGAAGATGAACTAAAAGATAAATTAACTAAGTCTCTTTCATCAAGAGATATTCAATCCCATTTAAGAAAGTCAGAGGATAAAAATGGATCTGTAAAATTTGAAAATATAATAATATTCCCTCTAAAATCTAATGGTGTAGATGGCGCTGTTATAAAGATAGATGATATTACAGAACAAGTAAAATTTGAAGAAATGTTAGTACATTCAGAAAAGATGATTACCATAGGTAATATGGCATCTGGAATAGCACATGAAATAAATAATCCATTAGCTATTATTATGCAGGCATGTGATGTGTGTTTAAATAGATTAAAAGATACATCTAGGAATAGAGAAATGGCAAGACAAATAGGTATTGATTTCGATTGTCTTAAAAAATACATTCAGGATAGAAAAATAGATAAAATGCTTTTTAATATAAAAGAAGCAACAATGAGGGCATCAAATATCATAAGGGGGCTTTTAAGTTATACCCATGGATCGTCAGGAATAGTTGATAATATAGACATAAGAGAAGTTATGGAGATGGCCCTTACAATGGCGTACAATGATTATAGTTTAAAGAAGAAGTATGATGTCAAAAAAATAAAAATAAAAAAGGAATATGGAGAGGTGCCTCGGATTTCATGTGATCCCATAAAGATGCAGCAGGTTTTTCTGAATATTATAGAAAATTCTGCTCAGGCAATGGCTGGTATGGAACACCCTGAAATTACAATTACAATTTCTGAAAATAAAGATGGAATGGTGAAAATTAATATAAAAGACAATGGCCCTGGGATCCCTAAAGATATTATCGGAAATATATTTGACCCATTTTACACAACAAAACAGGTTGGTGAAGGCACGGGATTGGGTTTATATATTTCGTATTTTATAGTCACCAAACAACACAAGGGAAAAATTTTTGTGGATTCAGCACCAGAGAAAGGAACTTCTATAACTATTTATTTACCTGTTTCCCCTTGTTTAGAAAATTCTACAACATATCGCATGCTTCCCCAATAATATCCTACCTTTGACAAAAGATATCAACTTGTTATTATATAAATTAACTTATCCAAATCAATTTACAAAAAGGAGTGGGGAAAATGCGCATAGCTTTTGTATCAACATATCCACCAATTGAATGTGGTATAGCCACTTATACAAGTTTTTTAACTGAAGCTTTGAGGGCTAAAGAGGTAGATGTTTACATTATATCTCACTATGGTGGGCAGGGAAAAAATGTATTTAGTTGTTTTGACTATGAAGATAGAGATCTCTCCTACAAAATATTTGACATGATAATCAGGCTTTCCCCTGACCTTGTCCACGTACAACATGAATTCAATCTATTCGGCAGACAATATGGTGTTTCCATTGTTCCCCTTTATTTTCAATTAAAGATGACCAATATCCCATGTGTTACCACCCTTCACACTATTTACGAGAAAAATATTTTTGAACACAAGATCTTATTTTCCTGCTTTTTAAATTATTCAGATAAGTTGATAGTTCACGAAAAATTTCAAAAGCAGGCCCTAATCAATGAGTTAGATAGGGTGGATGGGCTTGATGAGAAAATCTCAGTTATTCCCCATGGAGCCAGAGAATTAAACAATATACCTGATGCAAAAAAGAAATTGGGTATAGATGAAGATACAAAAATAGTTTTAATGATAGGTTACTTTAGTCCATATAAAAATTTTGAAAAAATTTTAGACCTTTGGCCAGAGATTGTTAGGAAATATGATGGAAAAGTACTTTTGATAATTGCAGGTAAATTAAGGACCATAGCCTACTTGGATTACAGAAATCTATTGTTTGAACGAATCAACTCATCCCCAGCAAAAGAGCATATAAAGGTAATAAGGGGACAGATTTCTCAGGATTCCTTTGATATTATAATGTCTGCGGCCGATATAGTGGTCTTGCCCTATAAGAAGATCTCTCAGAGCGGGATCTTTGCCCATTGTATGGCCTTTGGGAAACCTGTTGTAACTTCTTTTAATAAGACCATGGAGGCTATTTTCTCAAAATATAGAGCAGGTCTAATGTGTAAAAAAGAAAACGAATATGTTGATAATATTTTGCGCTTGTTAAAAGATGAAAAACTTTATAAAGAACTTTCACGCAATGGTAAGTTGTATGTGAAAGAAAAGATTTCATGGTCATTGGTTGCTGACAAACATATATCTATTTACAGGAGTTTAATAGAACCCTCGGTATTAAATGTGTCTACAATATGGATGGATTAATTTTCGAATATTTTGAGCAGGAGGATCCATGAAGAAAAAATACCAGTTGGAGATAATTAAAAGACACCCCCTAAACCCTATAATAACCAGAGAAGATGTGCCCTATCACTGCAACACTGTTTTTAATGCTGCTGCATGTAAATTTAAAGAAGATTATTTACTTTTATTACGCATTGAAGATTTTGAGGGAAAGAGCCACCTGACCTTGGCCAGATCTCATGATGGCTTAGATTTTAAGGTTGATAAAAAGCCATGGATAGTGCCATCAAAAGACCCTTATTTTGAACCCTATGAGAGGTTCGGAATTGAGGACCCAAGAATTACTCAGATAGATGGGAAATATTATGTAACTTACACTGCCTATGGGCCATATGGAGTTAGGGTAGGTATAGGTGTCACTGAAGATTTTGAAAAATTTGAAAGAATAAGTCTCGCTACAGATGTTGATAACAAGGATGGAGTGCTCTTTCCGAGAAAGATTAATGGCAAATACGTGATGATAACAAGACCAGCTGGTCGTGGGGGAAAGATGAATCTTATGTGGATTACCTATTCTCCTGATTTAGTCCACTGGGGAGAGAGCAGGGTGCTCATGTTTTTTTCTCCAGGTGCCTGGAGTGCTTTTAAAATGGGTGCATCCACACCACCAATTTTAACTGAAAAGGGCTGGCTAGTTTTTTTTCATGGTGTTAAACTTGCGGGAGGAGGCCTTATTTATAGAGTAGGTGCTATGCTCCTTGATCTGGATGAGCCCCATAAGATTATTGGATATACCCCATATTATATCTTTGGTCCAAATGAAATATATGAAAGGGTTGGAGATGTACCAAATGTGGTATTTCCATGTGGAACTATCTTAGAAGATGACGGAGAATTAAAGATATATTATGGAGCTGCAGATACCTGTATAGCACTTGCAACTGCTAATATTGATGATTTAGTTGAAAGTTGCATAAAAATACCACGGGAGTATAAAAGACCATAAATAAGGGGGAATTAGTTCCCCCTTATTTTTCAAGGCCCAATCTTTTTTTTAGCGCAGACCAATCTATATGTTCTTTGATCAGATTAAAACCATAATTTAGCTTTTGTTCATCTCTTAATTTAATAGTCTCAAGGATGAAGTCCATCTTTTTGGCAACAGTGTATGTATCATCTTTAACTACCAATATTGGAATATTTAAATCTTTTGCTCTATTTAAGATAATATCAGTGGGATAAATGTTACCTGTTAAAATAAGGCATTTGCATCTCCCTTCTAAAGCCACCAATTGTAGGTCAGATCTATCACCTCCCACAATTACAGCTGGATTCTTTTTCTTTTGATAATGGTACATAAAATTTTCTATCTGCATAGTGCCTATTATAAAGTCAATAACAAGTTCATCTAATTTGCTTTGGCCAGATATAATATTCCCTTTTAGTCTTTTTGCCAATTCTTTAATAGGTATTGCATATAAAAATGGGTCTTTTGGGATCACGCCTAAGACATCAATATCTTTTTTATTTAATAAAGGTACAAGTAAATTATTTACTGTATCCATAATGCGTTTTGGAACTGAGTTTAAGATACAACCAATAAGCCTATGTTCCAGGATCTCTTTTGCGCTTACTAAATAGTCATAATAAAATTCTTTGAAAAATCTATCAATTAGTATCACCTTTGCCTCAAGTGCATTGGCTACATCAATACCAGCAACATTGCAGTATTTACCTGCATGTAAAAAGCTTCCAGAGCCACATATTAGCATTAGGTCGTTGTCTTTTTTTAGTTTTTCATACGCATTTAAGATCTTTCCCATGAAATCAGGACATCCTTTTTTAAACACTGAAAGCTGTAGATCTCTGGTGACAACAATTGGAGTAACCAGCTCGGGATCATTATTCAGACCCAGGATTTTTTGTATAAAGACCGCATCTTGGTCTATTACCTTGTCTTCATTTTTCGTGGTTGGTGATGTACCAACAGGCTTTATAAATCCCACCTTAAAACCTAAATTTTGAAAATAGCGGCCAATAGTTAATGTAATTAAGGTCTTGCCTGCGTATCCAGACGTGGAACCAATATAAAGTGCTATCATCTCCCACTCCTTGGTTTTACATTTTTTTCTTTGCAAAAGATTACCAAATTGTTTAAAAAAAGCCAAGCAATGAAATTCAATAATATAATATGCGTTATAGTTTGAATGCTATTGGCGTTAAACTCAGGGAAATAAGGAGAAACTGAGCCATGAGACCAATTGGTATAGATGTGGGATTTGGTTTTACTAAGGCAACCAATGGAGAGGAATATGTAATTTTTAAATCAATTATTGGTGAGTACACTGATATTCAATTTGATTTTTTATTAGAAGATAATCAGTTTGAGCAAAATCTCCAGGTAAAATTGGGAGATAATATGTTTTTTCTTGGGGAGCTGGCAGAAAAACAGTCCTTGGTCAGACAGTACACCTTGGATCAGGATAAATTGGTCAGCGAATTTGTCAAAATCCTAGCGATATCGTGTCTAGGGATGCTCACAGAGGAAGTGGAGACAGTTAATGTGGTTACAGGACTGCCTGTTGGATATTACAGAAGAGATGCAAAAAAGATTCAAGAAATACTCCAAGGATTTCACAAGATTGAGTTCCTTTCAAAAAAGGGTAAGGGAAGGGAAAAAAGGGTAAATATAGCCAAAGTGAAGGTGGTACCCCAGCCCATGGGTTCAGTGTTCAACCTCTTATTTGATGAACAGGGTAGAGTAACAAATAAAAAATTGGTAAGTCAAAAGATCGGGGTTGTTGATATAGGCTTTAGAACTACGGATTTTGTATTACTTGATCATTTAAGATATGTTGAAAGGGGAAGCACTACAACAGATAATGGCATGTCCAAGTGTTTTAGTTTAATAGCTAATAAACTAAGACAAAAAGCAGGTGTTAGTATCGAACTCTACAGATTATATGAAGCGATTTTTTCTGGCTCCATAAAAATAAAGGGAAAAGAATACAATATCCTAAATTTAAAAGAACGGGTATATTCTCATTTTGCTTCTCAAATTGCCAATGATATAAACAGGGTGTGGGAGACTGATTGGGATATTGATCTTATTGTTTTAACTGGAGGAGGGGCTAAAGAACTTTTTAATTATATAAAACCCTTGGTGGAAGGAAACATAATTTTAGTAGAGAGCAAGTCTGATCCTCGTTTAAATAATGTAATGGGATATCTAAAGTATGGGATATACGATCTAAATAAGTTAAAGAAGGAATCCGCTGTTGTGGGAACAAAAGGACCAAAAGGGGAAGAAGAGAAAAAAGAGCAAGACTAATCCAAATTATTTAAACAATACCATAAGACTTGAGTTTTTTGTGTAAATAACTCCTCTCTAAGCCAATTAGTTCAGATAATCTGGAAATATTGCCTTTAGCTTCTTTTAATTTTGAAGCAAGATATTCTCTTTCAAATTCTGATTTAGCTGTTTTGAAGTCCATATCCAGGAATCTGGCATCATTTTGTTTGTTTTTTAGATTAGAGTAATTTATGTATTCTTCAGGAAGGTCAGGTACATCCACTTCTTTTCCTGCATACAATATCAACATCCTTTCTGTAAAATTTTTAAGTTCCCTTACATTCCCTGGCCAGGGATAGTTAATCAATTTAGACATAGCCGATTTTGTAAATTCTATAGGTTGATATCCATTTTCTTTACAAAATGAATCTATAAATTCCTTTATTAAAATAGGGATATCCTCTTTTCTATCTTTTAAATCCGGGACATGAATTGGGAATACATTTAATCTATAGTATAGGTCTTCCCTGAAGCGACCTTCTTCAATCTCCTTTTTTAGATCTTTATTTGTTGCAACTATAACCCTCACATCCACTTCTATGGTCCTGTTTCCACCTACACGTTCAAATTTTTGTTCTTGCAGAATCCTTAGTATCTTGGCCTGGGTCTTGAGGCTCATGTCTCCAATCTCATCTAAAAAAAGTGTGCCCATATGTGCCAGTTCAAATTTTCCTATGTGGGATTTGTGTGCACCTGTAAATGCACCTTTTTCATGTCCAAATAACTCGCTCTCTATAAGTTCTTCTGGAATGGCAGCGCAATTTATGGCTATAAGTGGCCTATTTGCACGTTTGCTTTTTTTGTGTATTGCCCGGGCTACTATTTCCTTTCCAGTTCCATTGGAGCCTGTTATAAGTACCCAGGCGTCTGTTGGTGCCACTTTCTCTATTTGTTCTTTAACCTTTGAGATTGCCTCGCTTTTGCCAGTCAATTCATCTACAATATCACTTTTTACCCTATATCTTAACCTTTGGTTTTCAATGGTAAGTTCCTTAAACTCCAAGGCCTTTTTAGCTGCTACAACCACTTTTTCCAAAGAGAGAGGCTTTTCAATGAAGTCAAATGCCCCTAGTTTTATGGTTTGAACAGCGGTTTCAATATTTCCATGTCCAGATATCATTATCACCGGGATGTGAGGTACGTCCTTTTTCAAGACTTTCAAAACATCTACCCCATCCATGCCTGTGAGCCATATGTCTAAAAAGATTGCATCAGGTTCTGCTTTGGTCTTAATAAACTCTAATGCCTTTTCTCCACTTTCAAATCCAATACACTTGTATCCTTCATCCTCCAAAATCCCTGAAAGGGAGATCCTGATGTCTTCTTCGTCGTCTATTATCAAGATCAAGGGTTCCATGAAATTTCTCCCTTAACTTAAGTTTACGAATTTTATTTCGTTATAGTGATGTCCTCCAAATCAATAGATAAACAGCCCTCCTGAGCCTCGTAAATATTTCTCAAAAGTTTCTCCTTAATTTTACACATATAAACAATTGAGTTCAGATGCCAGCATGGAGCGCAGTGGATTGGAAACCAGTTTTTTCTCGTAATATATAATCAGCCTAATTTGTCAAAAAAATGACTAAATTTTGCTAAGCTGGCAGAATTATTTGAAAACAAGTACCTTTTCCCTTTTGAGAAATCGCTGTTATCTCGCCACCATGTTCTTTTACAATGGATCTGGCTATGGTAAGTCCAAGACCAGTGCTACCTTTTTTCATGGAAAAATATGGTTCAAATATTCGAGACTTCTCCTTTGAAGTCAGTCCTGGCCCATTGTCCTTTATTTCAACTACCACATTTGAAGAATTTTTATCAAAAGTACAATTAATTTCAATTTCTGGATTTTCTTTTCCTTGCAATGCTTCAACAGCATTATTTAATAAATTAATTATCACCCTTTTTATAGCATTTGCGTCGAAATTAAAAGCAGGGATTTTGGAATCAATATTTTTTTTCCACAATATCTTCGGGTAACTGGTTGTGTATAAAATATAAATTTCCTCAATTAAGGTCTGTATATTATTTTTACTTGGAGTTATTTCAGGGAGTTTTGCAAATTCTGAGAATTCTTTAACTAGACCCTGAAGGTGATCAACCTGTCTAACTATTACTCTAACCCCTTCTCTAAATGCAGGCTCATCTATTAAATTGGAAAATTTTTTCTCCAATCTCTGGGCAGAGAGTTTTATGGGGGTTAGTGGATTTTTTATTTCGTGTGCTATTCTTCTTGCAACCTCCTGCCAGGCAGCCAACCTTTGCATCTTGTCTAATTCTGTTATGTCCTCAAATACTATAATGGTGCCTACCTGTTCATTTCCATGTCTTTTTAAGCTAACCAAGTTTAACAGAAGTTTTCTTTCTTTTTTATCTACTAAAATGGTAAGTTGTGTCTGTATTACTTTGTGTGGAAATTTCTCTAATTTAGGAAATAGGGAGGAGAATTCCTCTTTATAATCTCCTGGTAAGATGTCAAATAACCTTTTGCCTACTATGTTTCCTTCTGGGATTTGTAAGATTTCCAGGGCAGATTTGTTTATAGTGTTAATTTTGAATTGGCTATCTAAACTGATCACTCCGGATGTTATGGTATTAAGAACCGCTTCCATGTACTGCCTTCTATGTTCCAACTCTTTATTTTTTTTGTATAAGATCTGGTTTGTTTCATTTAACCGCTTCTGGCTCCGCCTTAGCTCTTCAGCCATAAGATTGAATGATTTCACCAGGGTACCCAACTCATCCTCTGACTCATCTTCAATCCTCACCTCAAGATCTCCCAAGGCAATCCTCTTAGTAGCTGAGGACAGGGCCTGGATAGGATATGATATTTCCTTGGCCAGTTTTAGTCCAA
This sequence comes from Desulfohalobiaceae bacterium, assembly GCA_027063985.1. GTDB lineage: Bacteria > Desulfobacterota > Desulfovibrionia > Desulfovibrionales > Desulfothermaceae > Desulfothermus. The sequence goes on along the minus strand of JAMOQN010000228.1, from coordinate 13,074 downwards.
ACCAGATTGAGCCAAAAATTATCAAAAGGGTCATTACTCCTAAAAGTATGTACAGGGAAGTCTTTAATGGTTTTTTCAAAGACTTAAGTTGATTATATTCATAAAATCCCTGTACTATTTTTTCCATTTTTTCAGTAATTGGATATTTAAGTCTAATACCCAACACTATAAATTTGTATTTTTGGGAATCCTTTAAAGGGGCAACACCCAGAACATAATCCAATTTTTCAACTGAATATATATTTACCCAAAACTTTTTATTTTTTTCTATAGAATCCCATCCGATTTTGTCTTTTAGTTTATTCCAAATTTTTTTCCAGTCATCCTGTATAAATCCAATTTCCCTTTTATCTTTTTTTAAAATTAAAATTCCTGTATTGTTTTCTTTAGCAAAATTATTAGTTAATGTGATTAATTTTTTTTCATTGTATCTATCAAAATGTATCTTCTTAAATTTATCTAATTTAGTCTTTAATTCATCCTGAATGTATTTATAGTTTATTTTACCTATTTCAAGTGCTGTTTTTAAAGAATTATCAATTTGATTTCTAAACCAGTAATCAACAGATGTTTGTACAAATTTTACAGAAATCAAAAACATCAATATGGTAGGTATAAAAGAGAGAGTTATAAATGAAAGAACTAATTTAGTTCTTAACCTTGATCCACCTACATTTCTCTTTCTGTCCAAAAACAATTTAACACTATTTCTAATAACTAAAAATAGTATTATCAATAAAAGAATTACATTTAGATTAAAGGCAACAAAAAAAAGATAAGAATTAACTCCAAAAAATTTTAGTTCAATCCAGCTGAATAGTATAATTAATATTACAGATATAAGTATGATTAAAAATTCAACTTTGGTCTTTTTTGAGATGTTTATATGTTTCATAAGTAAATTTAGAATTTAAAATTAATATGGTATTCAGATGGAGGTGTTATGTCAAAATTCCAGAAAAAAAGCGTCTTTTCAATCCAATAAGGAACCTTTTTTTTTAGAGAAAACCTAAGTATTAGGTCATATTTCTCTTCACCAGTAGGTGTTGTCCATATGGGTAGTTTGAGATTTATAGTTGATATTTTCTCAATTAGTTTATTTATAGAGTTTGTGGAGTAAATTGACTTATTTTTTTTCCTGATGGAGAATTTGTTACTTATGGGATTAAAAAAGATATTTAATTCCTGATCTTTACTAAACACTGTTTTGTCAAAGAAGAATTTAATTTTTTTTTGAATTTCTACATGATAGGAAAACACTACCTGAAATTTGTTGTCTTTGATTATTTTTTGAAATTTTTCTGGGTCAATTATATCAAGGGATATCTGGAGACTGACGTTTTTATTACTGGTATTTAAAATAACATTTTCTAAAGTTATGTCTTGTAAAAATGCCTTTGTTGGTAATACTAAACATATAGCTAAGACCCAAAATACAATTAGCCGTTTGAATTTAATGAATTTTTGCGTAATTTTTGTTGACATTATGTACTTTTTTCTTTGATATTATCTTAAAATTTTATTGCATCCTGGAACTGAAGAATATAGAGTTTTTTTTCATATGGCAAGACGCATAAAGTTTATTTTTGTGGGCAAGGTCAAACAGGATTTTTGGAAAAAAGCTGAAAAATTTTATCTGCAGAGGATTAGCAATTTTTTTAATGTACAAACAATCGTAGTCAAGGACTCCAAAAAAGGTTCCATAGATAATAGGGTCAATTTTGAGGCTAGGGAGATTTTGAAAAAATTGTTGCCTTCTGATTTTGTTGTTCTCCTTGATGAGAACGGGAAGTTCCTATCCTCTATGGATTTTGCCAAAAAATTGACAATGTGGACTGAACTACCAAATAAAACTCCCTGTTTTGTTGTTGGCGGGCCATACGGGCTTTCTCAAGAGATAAAAAAAAGATCTGATTTTTTATTTAGTTTGAGTCCTCTTACCTTTACCCATGAAATGGCCAGAGTAATCCTCTTAGAACAAATATACAGAGCCTACCAGATTTTGATAAACTCATCATATCATCACTGATTTGGTATTTTTTTTGCTTTTAACTTAAATAAAAGCAAAAAATTCCTTTTTACCATTTGTTAACAATCTAATAATCCTAAACCAAGAGGGATGAATATGAAAAACACAATGGAGTCCCAGGGAAAGGTCATTGGTGTTGATTTTAATGATGAGGAAAAAAATAAGATTTTCAATATAATTGACCGGAGCGAAATCACCTTTGTAGAATCAAAAAGAGAAGATTCTTTTGAAGATGTGGTTGGTAATAAAGATGCTTATGTGATCTTGATTCCCTGGAGACATTGGGTAAGGTTATCTAATAATATGAAAGATAAGTCTTTAAAAAATTTTTATATAAAAAAAATTGAAAACTCCTTTTTTGGTGACTCTGATATACTCACTGAATGCGTGGTAGCAATATCTTCTAAATTGTTGAAAGAAGATGAGGAGTTAAAAGGGATTATAGACGAAGCAAAGGGGATCTATAATTTTATTTCAAATTTAAAAAAAGAGATTGCCTTATACAAAGAGCTCTATTTTAGAAAGGCAACTCAATTGGATTTTTTAGATGATTTTTTTAAAACAGTAACTCTCCCTAGAAGTGTGAAGAAAATTCTAGAAAACGGGTTTTTAAGGATTAGAGATTATTTTGCTGTTAATAGCCTTTGTATTTTAATACCTGGAGAAAATAATGGCTATAAATTCTATGTTACCAATAATAAAAATTTTTGGATTAATTATGTTGAGAAAAAACTAAAGTTAAAGAAAAATAGTTTAGATGTTGTAACATTGGGAATTGAGGTTCAAACAGATAAAGATTGTGAGATTGTGGATGTATCTCCATCCCTGGAAAATTTTAAAGTCTTCATTTCTATAGATACAGATCATATGGGATATGATGATTTTGCTGTATTGGAGATGGCTATAGACCATCTATGTCTGCTCATTCAACGTGGTGTAGAATATGAAAAATTGTCCTCATTTGCATATATAGATTTTTTAACTGGCGTAGGTAATCGTCATTATTTTGATATGGTGATTAAACAAGAGATAAAAAGGCACGAAAGACTTGGATCAAAATTCAGTGTAGTGATGATTGATATAGATCACTTTAAGGATATAAATGATAGGTTTGGACATGTTGCAGGTGATATGGTCCTAAATCAACTGGCAAGTATAATTAAGGATAATGCAAGGGAAATTGATCACGTGATCCGTTATGGTGGTGAGGAATTCCTCTTGATATTGCCCCATACAAATAAAGAAAATGGCCGTATATTTGCTGAGAGACTGAGGAAAACAATTGAAAATCATAAGTTTGTAATTGATAATGGGAAAACCATAAAAATTACTGTAAGTATGGGGGTATCTGAGTTTGATCCAAAGGGGAAATATCCCATTGAAGATATTTTAAAGAGTGCTGATAGTGCCCTTTACAATTCAAAAGAGATGGGAAGAAACAGAGTAAGCGTTGTTTAAATTTAGTTAGTTATAAAATGGAAATCTAAATTAAAATCCCTTGACCTCCCTCTAAATGGGTCTTAATGTCTCACCCAAGAAAGTAATCGGTTGAGGGGAGTGATAGGGGTGAGACATACCAATAAAGAATATGCAATTGTTTGTTTGTCTGGAGGACAGGATTCAGCAACCTGTCTTGCTTGGGCAAAAGAAAAATTTAAAAAGATATTCAGTGTTTGTTTTATATATGGCCAAAGACATGTAATTGAAGTTGAGTGTGCGAAAAAACTTTCCGAGCTTGCTGGGTGTGTAAATCACTTTGAAATAAAGATAGACCAACTTTTTTCGCAGATAACTACGAGTAACCTAATTAAAAATAGCGGAGATTTTAATAGGGCCTTTGAGTTTGATGAGGACCTTCCAGCCTCATTTGTCCCTTTTAGAAACTTGTTTTTTATCTCCTCTGCAGCTTCTATTGCATACACCTATGGCATTAAGAATATAGTGGTTGGTGTATCTCAGACAGATTTTAGTGGCTATCCTGACTGTAGAAATACCTTTATTAAGTCTTTAAACGCCACCTTAGAGCTGGCTGTTGACTCTTCTTTTGAAATACATGCTCCTCTTATGTATTTATCAAAAAAAGACACAGTGCTGCTCATGAAAGAGCTTGGAAAATTAGATTGGTATAAATATACCCACACCTGTTATGAAGGGGCAAGACCAGCATGTGGAAAATGTCCAGCATGTAAACTCAGACTTAAAGGATTTAAAGAGGCCAATATCAAAGATCCCATTGAATATAGAAAGTAGAATTAAAGGAGGAAAGACTATGGATGAGTTAGATGAATTTTGTCAAGGATTACAAATTGATATGGATAAAAAAGTAGAAGAGGCCTATGGGAAAAAAATAGCTGAGATATGGAAGAATTTAAAATATTTTAATGTATTAGAAAAAGGTGATGGTATTGGCAAACTTACTGGGAGTTGTGGAGATAGTGTGGAAATTTTAATAAAAGTAAAAGGCGGAAAGATAGATGAGATCTCATACTGGACAGACGGTTGTATCGCTACAGTAGTCTGTGGATCCCTTGTGTGCGATTTGGCCCATGGGAAACCACTGGAAGAGGCTGAAAAAATATCAGGAGAAGATGTTCTTATAGAACTTCCAAAATTGCCTGAAGATCATCATCATTGCGCATTTCTTGCGGCAAATACATTGCATGAGGCAATTGGTGATTATTATAGGAAAATGCAAAAGCAAAGATAAGTTATCAATGGTTTAGAATTAAAGTTTTCGAAAAAAGTTAGAATGTGCTAATTTTTTTCTTTACAACGTTTTGTTATGAACTTAATATATTTTTGTCTGGTTTATTTAGAGTGATTACTAAAACAGGAGGTTTATGGGTATGAGTGAGAACAAGTGTGAAATGGAGAAAAAAGAGTGTGAGAGTTGTTCAAAAAAAGGTTCTTGTGAAGAATATAAGGATGAAAAATTAAAGAAAACACTTAGCAAGATTAAACATAAAATCGTAGTACTTTCAGGAAAAGGTGGGGTTGGAAAGAGTTCAATAGCCACAAATATAGCTGTGGGATTATCTTTAAAGGGTAAAAAAGTAGGGCTTATGGATGTTGATGTCCATGGTCCATCTATCCCACGTTTATTAAAATTGGATGGAGCAAGGCCTGAAGTTGGCGCAAATGGAATGTATCCAATTGCGTGGTCTAAAAATTTATCAGTAATTTCCCTGGGATTTTTACTCCCTTCCAAGGAGGATTCTGTAATCTGGAGGGGTCCACTTAAGATGGGAGTAATAAAACAATTTATAGAGGATGTGGTTTGGGGATTTTTGGATTATCTTGTAGTGGATTGTCCTCCTGGCACTGGTGATGAGCCCTTGTCTGTTATGCAGCTTATGGGAAAAGAGGCCCGTGCAGTTATAGTGACTACTCCACAGGATGTGGCAGTTGATGATGTGAGGCGGTCGATTAATTTTTGTCGTCACACAGGCAATCCAATAATAGGTGTTATTGAAAATATGAGTGGCTTTGTATGCCCCCATTGTGGTAAAGAGGTAGATATCTTTAAATCAGGGGGAGGGGAGGCCCTGGCAAAGGAGACAGGGGTTGAGTTTCTTGGAAAGATACCCTTAGATCCCAAGTTGGTAGAGGCTGGAGATAGCGGTGATGTATTTATTAAATATCATCAAGACTCACCAGCAGCCAAGTCCCTTTTAAAGATATTAGAGCCAATATTAAAATTGGATGAAAAATAGGGTTGTTAAAAATAATGGAAATTTGATAAAAAGGGACGAAAATATTCGTCCCTTTTTTGTTTTTTAACTATTAAACACGCATAAATATATGCGTTCTGGGAGGGGAGGTGTAAATTATGTCCACAAAAATTACAATATTATGTGAAAACACAGCAGGCGCTATGTTTGGCCTCATTGGTGAGCATGGTTTTTCTGCCCTAATTGAAAAGGACGGAGAAAAAATCCTATTTGATACAGGTCAGGGTTTTACTTTAAAACACAATGCATCTATCTTAGGCGTTGATTTTAAAGAGATTAACAAGATAGTAATTTCTCATGGGCACTACGACCACACAGGTGGACTTATAGATGCTTTATATCCCCCAAGGGGAGCAAAGGTATATCTTCACCCTGATTGTTTTGGTGCAAAATACGCAAAACTTAACACCCCAAAAGGATGTGACTATGTGTATATTGGGATTAAATTTAAAAAACAAATTTTAGAAGATTCTCTTAAAGCTGAATTTGTGTATCTAAAAGAATTTACAGAGATCTCAAATGGAATTTATTTTTCAGGTGAGGTACCAAAGGAAGAGAAATTTGCCATAAAGGACACACGTCTTGTTGTAAGAACAGATGATGGGAAATATATTGAAGATCCATTTAACGACGATATAAGCTTACTCATTGAAACAGACAAAGGCCCTGTTGTATTACTTGGATGTGCACACAGTGGAGTTGTAAATATTCTTAGATATTTATCAAAAAAAACAGGGCATAAAAAATTTTATGGGGTAATTGGGGGTACCCACCTTGGATTTTTCCCACCAGGAGAGGAATTAAACAATATTTTAGATGAGCTTGAGCGTTTTTCAGTTGAGCTTGTTGCAGTTTCACATTGCACAGGTCCTGTTGCCGCTTCCCACTGCTATATGAGGTTTAAAGAGAGATTTGAATTTGCAAATGTTGGGTGGTCCAAGGAGTTTTAATTTTTTGAACAGTTTTTTAGTGGCACTTTCCACAGGGCTCTCTTCTACCACAACAGGTCTTTCCCGTAGTTTCGAATCTACATTCTTTTCCCTCTCTTTTATGGGGTGCAGAAGAGCTTGATCCCTTAAAAATAAATCCCATTCCTCCGCTGATTAAGCGTTTTACCGTGCCTCCGCATTGGGGGCACTTATTTATTGGCTCATCTGACATTGACTGTTTTATTTCAAATTTATGCCCACAATTTATGCATTCATATTCATAAGTTGGCATAGAATTCCTCCTTTTTTCCTATGAACTCCTTTATTTTTTAATTTCCTTTATCTTCTTTAATTGGTCGTGTCAATACACAAGAACCCACTTGAACATTGGCATGATTTGCAATAACATTACATTTTGCCTTGAATAAGAAAAAGATATTGTGTTCTACATTGCTTAAGCTTTCAAAATTGCCCTGACCCTTTGCAATAACTAAATCCGAATTCCAGAATTTATTTAAGAATTCTTCTTTGCAGTCTTCTAAAATAGTTCCTGGTGCATCTGATCCATTGTCTATAACATTGACAATTTTGTCTAAATTGCAAAATTTAGCATCATAGATAGTTGCATCATTTATAATAGGACCACCTCTAACTGCTAGCGTTATTTTTTCAGGGCCAATTTCTTCAATAAATATTTTGTCAAACACTATTTCACCGGCATTATCTGCTAGATAAAGGATATTTTTTGAATTTTTTATTTCTTTTTTAAATAACTGAAAATCTCCAATAAGTGGTTGTGATAATCCGTTGGCTATGGATTTTTCTACTTCTTGTTCTGTAATATTATTTTTTACTCCAAGGTCTATAATGTTTCCTGCCATGGCAAGCCTCATGGCAGTATTTATGGGATCTGGAGAGCCCTTTACCATTGATTTTAGTTTTGGATATATTTTTATTGCCAATTTATTATGTCTGATTTTTATTTCTTTGTATGGATCTGGATTATTGGTTATTTTTCTAATTAATGAATGGATGTGTTTTGCTGTATATGGTGGTGGTTTTGACATATCTATTTTGCTTAAGCTTAGAAGCACTTCTCTCAATAATTGCTCTTGAAGTTTTTCATCTGCTCCAGTAATTTTTCCTACGTCAAGACAATGACGAACAAAACATGGGATGCATTCCAAATAGGTCTTCATTTCTTTTTCCCCTTTATTAAAATCTTGGGATTCTTTTTAAGAAAAGTTTTTATTTTTGACAACTAATTTATTAGGGGAGGCGAAATATCTCTCAGATATCAACAAATTTGTTAGCAAAGGTATCAACCCAAGATGAAAAATATATAACTTGGCAAGTTTTAAGTTTTGCTTGAAGATTTTCATTTTATTTATTAATAAGTATGTTCAAATGTTGGTGCTGATACATTTTAGTTAACCATTCAGGTGCCTATTTGGGCTTAAAAGGGAATCCCGTGAAAATCGGGAACGAACCCATCGCTGTGATAGGGGGACGAAAGCTGCAAAGGCCACTGCCAAAGCACCTAGGTTTTAACCATGAACCTTGAACATAGAACATAGAACTCTTTTAGGTGCGAGGTGGGAAGGCGCAGTGACTAGGATGATCCCTAGAGTCAGAAGACCTGCCTGAATGGGAAGGGAGCTTGTCGTTAAACGGCAAGAAATTTTTGGGACCTGGATGAAAATGGGACATCCTGGTTTGTCATAAAAAAGACAAACTGGGATTTTTTTATGAAAAAATTTTATTTTCAACTTATTTTTGCATTTATTTTTCTTATTCTCACAGTAGTTACATCTCTTGGTCTAGGATTTGTAAAGATTCCTTTTTTTGAAATTATAAAGATTATTTTATCTAAGTTAACTGGTATAAGATACGATAATATTTCCAATATACACTTATCTGTTGTCTGGGACGTTAGACTGCCCCGTATAATCTGTGCTGCTTTAGTTGGCGCATCCCTATCTGTTTGTGGAGTTGTGTTTCAGGGCATTCTTCTAAATCCCTTAGCAGACCCATACACCCTGGGAATTTCTGCAGGTGCTGCCTTTGGAGCATCAGTGGCCCTGCTTTTTGGGTTCAACTTCTTGGGAATCTATAGTGTCCCTTTTTTCGCATTTGTCTTTGGACTTATAACCCTTTTTGTAGTTATTTATCTCTCATCTACCTCTAGTGGTGGAATTTCATCAAACAATTTGATCTTATCAGGTGTTATTGTATCAGCGATTCTCTCAGCTGGTATTAGCTTTTGTAAATACCTGGCGCAGGAGAGGGTCTCAGTTATTGTGTTCTGGCTTTTAGGGAGTTTTGCATCATCTACATGGACAAGCGCATTGTTAATTATGATCTCTCTTCTTATATCCTTTGGGATATTTATCTTTTATTTTAGAGAACTTAATTTGCTTAGCCTTGGGGGAAAGACCGCACTCTCAATGGGTGTAGATCCAAATAGGGTGCGTATATTATTGCTTGTATTTGGTTCTCTTCTAACTGGTGTTTGTGTGTCATTTTCAGGGATTATTGGTTTTGTAGGCTTGCTTGTTCCCCATATGATGAGATCAGTGGTAGGTCCAAATCATTTAAAGCTTTTGCCTATATCCCTAATATGCGGGGCAATAATGCTCACCATGGCTGATACACTGACCAGGGCTGTTTTACCTACAGAAGTTCCAATAGGAGTGCTTACTGCCCTAATAGGTGGTCCATTTTTCTGTTATATATTTAGGAAAAAACAGGTAGGTTTTTAAAAGTGGTTAGTGAAATCCTAAAAGTAGATCATGTTTTGTTTTCGTACCAAGATCTACTTGTTTTAAAGGACATTTCTTTTAAGTTTTATCCAGGTAAATTTTATGGAATTTTAGGTCCAAATGGGAGTGGAAAATCCACATTGCTCGATATATTGCTTGGTTTTAAAACTCCAGACAAAGGCAATGTGTTTTTATTTAAAAAACATATAAAAGAAATAAAAAAAACAGAAATTGGAAAGAAAATATCATATGTGCCGCAAAATTTTACTATTAATTTCCCATTTAGTGTTGATGAAATAGTGACCATGGGTAGGTATCCATATATTAAGAGATTTTCCTTACCAACTCAAAAAGATTTTGAAATTGTAGAGCACGTGGAAAGGGAAGTAGATATATTTAAATTTAGAAACAGACTGATAACTGAACTAAGTGGAGGTGAAAGGCAAAGGGTTATGATAGCACGGGCATTAGCCCAGGATACACCAATTTTTCTATTGGACGAACCAACATCTAATCTGGATGTAAAGCACAGTTTAAGAATATTAAATAGTTTTAAAAAGAGGGTGATTAATAAAAATAGGACTGTAATATGCGTGTTTCACAATATAAATGAGGCTTTATTTTTTTGTGATGAATTAATATTTTTAAAAAATGGTGAGATAGTAATAGGTGGTCCTACAGGTGATGTTATAAATGAAGATATCTTAAAAAAGATATTTGAAGTAGAGGTTATGCTTCGTTTTGAAAAAAAGTTAAATTGTTATCAAGTAATATTTACAAATGGGAGGTATTAGTATGAGAAGAAAAAATAATGTAACAAAATTTTTAATAATCAATTTATTTTTATTTGTAGTTAGTTCAACATTGGTCTATGGATTTAAAATAAAAAATGATACGTTAATTGATGATGGAGGAAGGCATATAAAAATAACTAAGCCGTTTAAAAGAATAATTTCTCTATATCCAGCACATACTGAAAATCTTTGTGCATTAAATGGTTATAAATATATAGTTGGTATATCTATAAGTGATACATATCCTCCATATATATTAAAGAAACCAAAATTTTCTTATCATTTTGGGGTTGAGAGATTTTTAGTAGTTAAACCAGATTTGATATTAATCAGACCAATGATAGAATTTGGATATCCCAATTTAATAAAAAAATTTAAAAAAGAAAATATAGCTGTTATTTCAATACAGCCCAATAATATATCTTCTTTATATAGCTATTGGATGGCATTAGGTTTAATTATTGGAAAGAGAGAAAATGCACAACAAATGATTGCAGACTTTAGAGATACTATAGAATTTTTTCATTCAATCAATAAAAAAATAAAACACAAAAAAAGGGTTTATTTTGAGTCTATACATAGGAAATTTAAGACATTTGCCCCAGATTCCATACCAATGTTTGTTTTGAAATCTGCTGGGGGAATAAATATAGCCCAGGATGCATATGAAGTAAGAAACACAAATATAGCAGATTACGGCAAAGAGAAGATATTGTCTCATGCTAAGGAAATAGATGTTTTTTTATCTCAACGAGGTCGCATGAATAGGATAAGAATAAAGGATATAAAAAAAGAACCTGGTTTTAATATAATCAAGGCAGTGAAGAATAATGCGATATATCTTGTGGATGAAGAAGTTACATCAAGACCTACCATTAGGCTCTTAATGGGAATATATGAGATAGGCCATATTTTATATCCAACTTATTATGATAATAGAGTTAAACAACGTATTCAAAATATACTTAAAAAATATTATAAAAAATAAGCTTAGTTTTGATGGAGAGGTCATTATGGAGAAAAGAGGGAAATTATATGGTATAGGTGTAGGCCCAGGAGACCCAGAGCTGATAACAGTGAAGGCTGTAAAAATTTTAAAACAGGTTGATGTAGTATATTCTGCATCTTCAAGCAAGAATGATCATTCAATGGCCTTTGATATTGCATCCAGATACATTCCCAAAAAAACTAAATGTATTTTTTTGCCTTTTCCTATGGTCTTAGACAAAGAAGAAGCAGAGAAATACTGGCGCTCACATGCTGAAAGGGTCAAAGAAGATGTATATAATGGTAAGGATGTAGCTTTTCTGACAGTAGGAGATCCTTTAACATATTCCACATTTGGGTATTTATTAAAATGTCTTAAAGAGATTGCTCCAGATGTTGAAATAATAATAATTCCTGGTATTACATCTTATCAGGCGTCTGCAGCAGTTACTAAGACAGTACTTGCTGAGGGTGAGGAAGTGCTAACTGTAGTATCAGGGGTTAAAGGTGGTGATCATTTAAGAAGACTCTCAACTATATCTGACAATATTATTTTTTTAAAGGCCTATAAAAATATTAAAGATATATACGCTGCCTTAAAAGAGACAGGGAGGTTAAAATCTAGCGTAGCTGTTAAAAGATGTGGATTTGCTGACCAGGAAATTATACATAACATTGAAGAGCTATTAAATAAAAAGGCCTTATATTGGACATTGATAATTTCAAAAAAAGGTAAATAAGCTGCGATGGGATATTTTTTATTTTTTGCTTAATTATAGGAGTTAACTATGTTAAATATAATTCGTCCTGAAGAAATTGAAAAAAGGTCTTTTGAAATAATAGAAGAAGAGACAAAAAAGATTAAGGGTAGTATTCCATTTTCCAATGAAAAGTGGCAGATCGTAAGGAGGATCATCCATACCACCGCAGATTTTGATGTGTTAGACAACATAGTTTTTCATCCTGATGCAATAGAAATGGGAAAAAAGGCAATAAAAAATGGATGTATAATTGTCACAGATACAAATATGGCAAAAGCAGGAATTAGCAAGGCCAGGCTTAAAAGATTTAATGTAGAGGTTGAATGTTTTGTATCAGATGAAGATGTTGCCAAAGAGGCAAGGATTAGAAATTGCACAAGGTCTATGGTTGCTATTGAAAAGGCTGCAAAAGTTGGAAAGGATATTATTTTTGGAATTGGTAATGCCCCAACTGCTATATTTCATTTGATTGATTTAATGGGAAAAGGAGAGGTGAAACCAGCCCTTATCCTTGGAATGGTGGTTGGCTTTGTGGGTGCTGCTAAGTCAAAGGAAGAATTAATTTCTCGTTCAATCGCTCCATATATTGTACTCAAAGGCAGAAAAGGGGGATCACCAATTGTTGCTGCCACAATAAATGCACTTTTGGATTTGTGTTAAGTTGAATTTTTGTATAATAAAAAAAGGAATGGAACAATTAAGAGGACTTTAGAGATCTGAGCTTAATCTCTAATAAATATCTAGACTACGATGAAAAATAGAGAATTATTAAGAGGTTAAGTATATTTTATAGGGGGTGTGGAGATGGAAGAACTGGCTCTCAAACAAAAAGTTGGTATGCTTGAAGATGCTCTTATGCAGCTTGTATATCAATCAAGAATAACTGATATGAAGATAGGTCGATTGAGTGATGAGATGAAGGACTTCAAAGATGAGATGAAAGAGTTTAAGGATGGAGTTGTCGCTTTTCAATTAGAGATGAAGGCATTCAAGGACGAGATGCTAGAGTTTAAAAACGAGATGAAGGACTTCAAAGATGAAATGAAAGAATTTAAGGATGAAATGAAGGACTTCAAGGATG
>JAMOQN010000227.1 GCA_027063985.1 Desulfohalobiaceae bacterium | reverse complement strand
ACTCCATATCTAACAAGTGCCCTTTGCCATGATGCATATACTGCCTCTAAATTATCCTCTTTTGCAGTTACATCTATTTGATTTAAGATGTATAAAAATTTATTGGAATCTCTTCTCTTTACAGTGGTTTTAACAAGGTGCTCCAGGGTATCTTTCATGGAACCAGGCTCTGGGTGTCTTGCATCGAAAAATATGAGCACAAGGTCAGAAAGATCAATTATCCTATCAGTTATTCTTAATATTGAAGCCCTTTTTTCATCTGCATCAAATCCCGGGGAATCAATAAATACTTTTCCCTTTAATTTTTCACTGGGACAGGTCTTTAGCTGAAGGTAGGAATCTAAATAAGCCCCTTCTCCTGGTAATACTTCATCTATTGCCTTGCTTATTTTGTAAAAGGGAAACCTTGGATCTGAATCCAGTGCAAATCCAGGCAAGACCCTTACTTTTTTCTCAGGAGAATAACATATAACTGTAAATTTATCGTCAACAGCCTGTACCCCTGTTTCTTGAATTGGATAGTCAAGATAATAATTGATAAAAGAGGATTTTCCAGCTGAATAAGTTCCCAAAATGGAAATAACAGGCCACCACGACATCATCTTTGTAAGAGATTCTGTTTTTTTTAAATACCCAAGGGAGTGAAGCAAAAAATCCAATTGAAAAAAACCATCCACAACTTCTTTTAAAACTGGATTTTCTCGCTCTAAATGTCCCCTTATTTCTTCATTTGGTTCTATATGGTTCTTATTCTCCCTAAAAAAATTAAACATCAATTATGCTCCCTACATATTTTTCCAGCATATGACCAGAATTTTAAAAACTAAGAGTTGACTTTTAAGAGATTTTCCATCTCCCCAATAATAACTAACGTATCCCCTTTTTTTAAAATATCGTTTCCCTTTGGGACAAACTTATATTCTCCCTTTTCCTCTTGTTTTATTGCTATTACCTGAATGTGAAACTTATTTGCAAGGTCTAACTCCCTTAATGTCTTTCCATCCCATTTATCAACAACTTTTTCCTGAATTACCACGCTTTGACCAAATGGTAAGATTTCCAAAAATCCAGGAAGGGCCATTCTCAAAGCAAGTTCCTGGGCTGCAGCCCTCTCAGGAATGACAACATAATCAACGCCTATTTTTTTCAGTAGTTTCTCATGGTCCTCGTTTATTGCCTTTACCCAGACCTGCTCCACTCCAATCTCTTTTAAATAAAAAGAGACCATGGTACTTGTGGATATGGAAGATCCAACACTTACAACAGCATGTGTAACATCTTTAAATCCCAACTGTTCAAGTACTTTTTTGTCCTGTACATCTGCCCGATAGACTTGAGTAAAGATAGATTGAGCCCTCTTTATTGCCTCTTCATCTCTGTCCACGCCCAATACCTCGTAGCCCATTTTTATAAGGGTCTTTCCCAGAGATATCCCGAATTTGCCCAGTCCAATAATACCGATAAATAATTTTCTTGCCATAAATATCACCCTAGCCTATTAAAATATTTTCTTCAGGCCAAAAAAACCTCGGTTCTTCTTGAACATGTTGTACAAAGGATAAAAACAAAATTGGACCTAAGCGTCCAATAAACATAAGAGTGATAATAATCAACTTTCCTGCAAAACTTAAATGAGGGGTAAGGCCTGTTGAAAGTCCCACGGTCCCAAATGCTGAAGTGGCTTCAAAAAGTACCTCTAAAAAAAGCCCTTTAGTAAAAACATGTGGCACATCCCCTCCTTCAGTTATATTAAGTAACATAACCGCTAGAAGAATAATTCCAAAGGCAAATATAAATAAAACAATTGCCTTATTCAAATCCTCTTCTTTTACTGCAAAATTTCCAATAACTGCCTGTTTTCCTTTAATAAATATTTGAGATCTAGCATAGGCCAAAATAGTTCTAAAAGTGGTAACTTTAATGCCACCAGCACATGATCCAGGCGCTCCACCTATGAACATAAGCAAAATCATTATAAAAAGGGAGACATTGGTCAAATGTTCAATACTTACAGTATTAAATCCAGCCGTCCTACAGGTTACAGACTGGAATATTGACAACAAAAACTTTTCTTTAAAAGAATAGTGAAGATTATTTGCAAAATATTCTGCAAGAAAAATAAATAGGCCCCCACCAATAATCAAAAAAAAGGTTGTAGAGAGAACTACCCGCGTATGCCAGCTAAGTCTTATTCGCTTTCCTTTGAGCCGTGACGGTATATAATAATAGAGCTCTTGAAGAACAGAAAAACCAAGTCCACCCAGTATAATTAAAGACATTATTATAAAATTCAACCAAACATCACTCCTAAATTGCACTAGACTATCTGAATACAGGGAAAATCCTGCATTACAAAAGGCAGATATTGAATGAAACAGGGCCGAGAAATAATCTATTTTTCCACCTAAATACAGATACAATAAAATAGAACCCATCCCCTCAATAACAAAGGTCATAACAGCCACTTTTATCAAAAAACTGCCCAGAGAAAATGTTGGGTCGTGCAACAGTCCCTGTCCAACAGCTATCCTGTCAGTCAAAGAAATTCTCCTACTCCATAAATAAAAAATTAGAGATGTGATTGTCATTATTCCAAGACCGCCTATCTGGATTAAACTCAAGATTATTATCTGGCCAATCCTTGTAAAAAAAGTCCCTGTATCAACTACTATGAGTCCTGTTACACAAGTGGCCGATGTGGCAGTAAATAAGGCATCTACCCAGGATATAGGACCTTTTGCAAGGCTAAAATCCATATGCAATAAAAAAGCTCCAACAAAAATTACCAGGGCAAAAAATATCATGGGATATGCATAGGGTGATAACTTAAAATGAATTTTCATAAGCTAATTAAAAGTGATCTGTGTGGGTGATCTGTTTCTTATACTGATTATCTGTGATCTGAATCTGTGAGCTATTGTCCACTCACACTGATCACTCACACATATTGTTAAATACTCCTAAAAAAATTCAACCCTATTAAGTTTTTTTCTCTCTTTGTTGGCTCTGTACAATTCATATAATTCTTTGTATGTATCTGGATCCACATACCTCAAAAAACAGGTATAGGTCTTTGGTTCTATCCAAAAATATATCAAAATTCCTTTTTTTTCCCAAACATATCTATCAACAAGGTTATTTACCCTGATCTCTTTGGGATTACCATATTTCTTTTTGAGTTTCGCAAGCCATGAAGCCAGAAGCTTATCATAATCAACAGGTCTTGGTGGATATCTGTATTCAAGGAGAGCGAATTCGCCGTCTTTATTGTAACACACCTGCATAAGATCAGTTCCTGGTAATAATTTCTGAGTACTAAAAAGATCACAAAATGAATTTTCATTAATCTTAATTGGTACTGCACCATGTTTTTGTAAAATATAACTTATGGCAAATCTTCTAGCACCCTTTAATACAATACCAAATAAACGAAAATCTTCATTGTTTTTTTCTTTATGCAAAGGAGCCAGCTTTATTTTTGCAATCTCAAGCCCTATCTCTTCTCCTTTTTTATACCATGTATATGCTTCAACAAAATTTCTCTCAATACCACCTATACCCTTTTCATACATGTGAGCCAAAAATAAAATTGCTGGGGCATATCCTTTTAATGCTGATTTTTTTAAAAAATGTATTCCCTTTATTTTTTTTTCCATTGAATAATTCCCTAAAACCAGCTTCCTGCCATATAAATATTCAGCTACAGTGTCACCTTTATATGCCCTTTTTTTAAGAACTTGTAATTCAAGTGAATCTGGATGAGTTTCAACAACAAAAAAAATACAAAAAATAATTAAAAAACAAATAAAAATTTTAAGATATTTTTTCATTTGTTAATATTTATTGTATAGATAAAGTTACCCGTTTTCATTAACCAGCCAGAGTGGGCAATATTTTTTTAACATTTTCTCTCCAGGCTTTTACCTATAGATACTAGCAAGCTACTATATTTAAAAAATTTTCTCCCAATATCTTTTTCCTTTTTGTTCCATCAAGCTCAATCTTTTCAAACTCTTTCATATATCTTGACGGAGGAACAAGGGGATAATCTGTTCCAAAAATAAATTTCTCATCGCCAATTGCATCCATCATAACGCAAAGCGCTCTTGGCTCATACAAAAAAATCATGGCAGCTGTATCAAACCAACAATTTTTTAAAACATCCTTAACTTCTCTTTTCATGTAACCAAAAAAAGGAAGCCCTCCACCAAGGTGGGCAAGTATCCATTTTGTATTGGGATTTTCTTTTATAACTAAATAGAGATTTTTCAACGTCATTGGGCTCTTTCCCAGATAAAAATGCCCAACAGGCTC
The DNA here is from genome assembly GCA_027063985.1 of Desulfohalobiaceae bacterium. Lineage (GTDB taxonomy): Bacteria > Desulfobacterota > Desulfovibrionia > Desulfovibrionales > Desulfothermaceae > Desulfothermus. The sequence continues at coordinate 1,366 of JAMOQN010000227.1, read as the reverse complement.
ATTTGTGTGGAGTAATACAGGTATATTTGCTTCCTCACATATCCTGGCTACCCTGGATAAGATCTTTCTCTCGTCCTCTCCCATGTCCCTTGTATAAAAGGCAATCTCACCAACACCTCTAGCACCCTCATCAATACATCTTTTAATCTCCTCTTCAATATAAGGAGAATCTAAACTAAAACAACAAAAAGGAATAAGTCTATCTGGATATGTGCGTGCGCATTCTAGCACATAATCATTATTTAATCTAAAATGTTCTTTTTTTCGCCAGGGAAATCCAAATACAACAGACTTATCCACACCCTCCTGATCCATCTTTTCAATAAGCTCTTTTGCCCCAACTAATTTGGCCTTTGGATCTCTGTAAATAGCCGCAAATTCTTCTTCACCATCTAAAAATTTTTCCCTCTCTGCCCTTACTTCCCTAGGACATATATGGACATGCGCATCAATTATCATGGCAAACTCCCTTGACAAACATCATGTGGTGTTATTTATAGTCAATCTTCAACAATAAAATTGCCCTATGTAAATACATTTAAATTTTTAATTTAATAAATTTCAATTGTCCATAAAAAACCTATAACAAAAAATAGAAATTGGAGTTGGTTATCATGGAGATAAAGGCTTTAGAAAAAGGATATGAACCAGAAGCTATAGAGAAAAAATTAATAGAAACATGGGAGAAAGAAAACACCTATGTGGCAGATCCTGACCATTTAGGCGAGCCATTTTCTATTGTTATCCCTCCACCCAATGTAACAGGCACCCTACACATGGGTCATGCCCTAAATATCACCCTGCAGGACATAATGTGCAGATACAAAAGACAAAAGGGATATAACGTACTCTGGATTCCAGGCACAGACCATGCTGGAATAGCTACCCAAAATGTAGTTGAAAGGGCAATTGCAAAGGAAGGACTCACAAGACAGGATCTTGGCCGGGAAAAATTCATTGAAAGGGTATGGAAATGGAAAGAAGAATATGGAGGTAAGATCTTAAACCAGATAAAATGTTTAGGTGCATCTGTTGACTGGAGCAGGCTCAGGTTCACAATGGATGAAGGATTATCAAGGGCTGTTAGAGAAGTCTTTGTAAGGCTATACAATGAAGGTCTTATATATAAAGGCGATTACATGATCAACTGGTGCCCAAGATGCCATACTGCCCTTGCTGACCTGGAGGTTGAGCATGAAGAAAAACAGGGGCATTTATATTACATAAAATATCCCCTAGTAGATGAGGATGACTTTTTAATAGTTGCTACCACCCGTCCAGAGACAATGCTGGGAGATACAGCTGTATGTGTAAATCCAGAAGATGAAAGATATAAAAAATATATTGGAAAAAAGGTAAAACTTCC
>JAMOQN010000226.1 GCA_027063985.1 Desulfohalobiaceae bacterium | reverse complement strand
GGAATGAAATTGCAGATAAATATAAAATTAAAGAAGCAAAAAATATAGGTGAAGCACTTATAACAGGAATAAAGGCATGTGATATAGTGGGAATAAAAGGTATATTAGAGAAGATAAAGAAATTAATATGTTATTGAAAGCAAAAAGTACGTATTAAAAAAAATATGTACTAACAAAATCAGTTTTTATTTTATGAAAGGGCTAGTCTTGGATAAGTCAAAACTTATTTTAATAGTGGACGACAATGTTCATAATTTACAGGTATTAGGTAATATTTTGCTTAGTGAAGGTTACAATATAGCTGTAGCACAAAAGGGAAAAGATGTTTTGTCATTTGTTGAAAAAAAGATTCCAAATTTAATACTCATGGATATTGTCATGCCAGAGATAAGTGGGATCGAGGTGTGTAAGGCGTTGAAAAAAGACCCAAAAACAAGAGACATTCCTATTATTTTTATAAGTGTTCACAAAGATACTGTAGAGAAAATAAAGGCATTTAGGGCAGGAGGGGTAGATTATATTACTAAGCCATTTCAAAAAGAGGAAGTGTTAGCAAGGGTTAGTGTCCATTTGGAACTCCAAAGGGCACGGCAGGAGCTAAAAAAAATTAACCAGGAGTTGGAAGTAAGGATAAAAAAGAGGACAAAAGAACTTCTTGAGGCCAATAAAAAATTAGAAGAAATGAATGTTGCCTTAAAGGTGCTTTTGGAAAAAAAACAGGAACATAAAGAGGATTTTGGAAAACAAATAGTCTTTAATGTAGAACAGGTTGTTGAGCCTTTTTTGGATAAGTTGAGACAGACAAGATTAACAAATGGGCAGGTGGAAATTTTAAACATAATTGAACAAAAATTAAAAGAAATAGTATCTCCTTATCAGAGGACCTTAAGTCAGAGGTATGGACTCACCCCAACAGAATTACAGATAGTAGAACTAATTAGAACAGGCAAACCTACTAAGGAAATTGCAGAAATTTTGAACCTGTCCAAGAGGACAGTGGATACCCATAGACACAACATAAGAAAAAAACTCGGAATCCTAAATAAAAACATAAATCTTACCACCTATCTTTCCTCTCTTGAAAGGGAATTTAATTAATACTTATATTACCTACGTATTATATACAAATTTTTCCAGTATTGCACTTAGAGAGGTTTTTATTTAGTGACTTGACCTATAATAAGAAAAAGATAATTTATAGGTGTTTTATTTTTTTAACCAAAACCTTATGGAGGCTTGCTATGTCGGTAGATACTACTGTTGAGTCCTTTAAAGGGCACAGGTTGGCCGGGTGGCTTGATTGGCTTCAGATGTTAACAGGTTTAACTCTGGTGTGTTTTTTATTTGCCCACATGTTATTTGTTGGGAGTGTCCTTTTGGGGGCAAAGTCTTTTGATTTTGTGGCTGCTTTTTTTGAGCGAACCTACCTTGCACAGGTAGGGGGGCCTATTCTATTTTTTCTGTTTTTGCTTCATGGCTTTTTGGGTGCCAGGAAGATGCCTTTTAGGACCAAGGAGCAGAAGTTGATTGTTCGTCATGCCAAGATGATGCACCACAGGGATACCTGGTTTTGGGTAATTCAGGCTATAACTGGTGCAATTTTGTTGGTAATTGCTTCAATTCATATGTGGACTGTTTTGTCAGACCTACCAATAACTGCTGCAAAGGGAGCACATGAACTTGAAACTGGTCTTTGGCTCATTTTTTACCTCCTTCTCATAATAGTAGGTGCACTCCATGGTTGTATTGGACTCTATAGAATTGGAGTTAAATGGGGAGTGGTTACAAGAGCAAAAAGGACAAAGGCACTTAAATGTATATATTATTTGATTGGGGTGTATGTTGTTGTGGAGTTATTAAATTTACTTAGATTTTATTTTCTAAAAGTCTAACTTAAAAAAGTATAAGCGGGGTAAGAAAGATGCAGACCTTTTATACAGATATGTTGTGTATTGGAGGAGGTCTTGCTGGAGAAAGGGTAGCCATAGAGGCAGCTTCAGCAGGATTTGATTGTATAATTTTGAGTTTGGTTCCCCCCAGGAGATCCCATTCCTGTGCTGCCCAGGGAGGTATGCAGGCAGCCCTTGGAAATTGTGCAATGGGGGAAGGAGATTCGCCAGATGTCCATTTTGAGGATACAGTTAAAGGATCAGACTGGGGATGTGATCAGGAGGTGGCAAGGCTTTTTGTGGATACTGCCCCAATTGTTATGAGGGAACTGGCCTTTTGGGGTGTTCCCTGGAATAGGGTGGTCCCAGGTCCTGCTGTTTATTTTAAAGGTGGTCAAAAATTTGAGGTCTATGAAAAAGAAGAAAAGGCTGGTCTTATTACTGCACGCGCCTTTGGGGGCACTGCCAAGTGGAGGACCTGTTATACTTCAGATGGAACAGGTCATTCTGTTTTATACACCATGGACTGCAAGGCCCTGGAAGTTGGAGTAGAGGTTCACGATAGAGTTGAGGCCTTATCTCTAATTCACGATGGGGAGAATTGTTTGGGAGTAGTTGCAAGGTGCCTGAGGACCGGGGAGCTGCGTGTATATTTTGCAAAAACAGTTTTAATAGCAACTGGGGGATATGGGCGTATTTATAAACACACAACAAATGCAGTGATAAATCAGGGTACAGGTCTTATATTAGCCCTTGATACTGGAATCGTGCCCCTTGGGAATATGGAAGCTGTTCAGTTTCATCCAACAGGGATTGTTCCAACAGATATCCTGGTTACAGAAGGGTGCAGGGGTGATGGAGGAACACTGCTAGATAAAAATGAATATAGATTTATGCCTGATTATGAGCCTGAGAAGGCAGAGCTTGCGTCCAGGGATGTTGTGTCCAGGCGCATGACAGAGCATATTAGAAAGGGCTTTGGGGTAAAAAGCCCGTATGGGGAACATTTATGGCTTGATATTAGACATCTTGGAGAAAAGCATATTACCACAAAATTAAGGGAAGTATATGATATTTGTATGAATTTTCTTGGTATTAATCCTATTCATGAACTCATTCCTGTTAGGCCAACACAACATTACAGCATGGGTGGTGTTCGTACAAATAAAGATGGTGCTGCATATGGTCTTAAAGGTCTCTTTGCAGCAGGTGAGGCAGCTTGTTGGGATCTACACGGATTTAACAGACTAGGTGGAAATTCCCTTGCTGAGACAGTTGTTGCAGGAAAGATTGTTGGAGAAAAGATCGTTGAATTCTTAAAAGGATATGAAGTTAATATTAAAACTTCATATGCAACAGCTGAGGTCAAAAAACAAAAAGAGCGTATTGAAAAATTAAAAAATTCATCTGGTGGTGAAAATGTATATAAGTTGCGCAATGAAATGCAGGAAATCATGATGGAGAAGGTTGGTATATTTAGAAATGAAAAGGATTTACAGGAGGCAGTGGACTCTCTCAGGACACTGCTTGATAGGAGTAAAAAATTGTCCCTTGCATCCAATGGAATTGGTGCAAATCCAGAGCTTGCTGAAGCGCTTAGACTTCCTGGGATGATTAAAGTAGCCCTTTGTATTGCCTATGGCGCTTTGCAGAGAAAAGAGAGCAGGGGTGCCCATTATCGTGAAGATTATCCATATAGAAATGATAAAGAGTGGTTAAAGAGGACTCTGGCTACATGGAAACAAGGAGATGATTTGCCAACTTTGGAATATGAACCTGCTTCAAAGGTATTTCATTTGCCCCCAGGTGACAGGGGTTATGGAGAAGGGAAGGTAATCCCATCAGACGAGGACGAAAAATCAGGTGATAATAAGTAAGTAAATTAAAAAATATTTAAAGAGAGAGGAGACCATGAGTAGAACACTTCATTTTGAAATATTCCGTTACAATCCAATGGATCCTGACTCAAAGCCTCATATGCAGACATATTATCTTGAAGAAAAGGACAATATGACATTGTTTTTGGCCCTAAATGAAATAAGGGAGACACAGGATCCATCCCTTCAATTTGATTTTGTATGCAGGGCAGCAGTTTGTGGGTCCTGTGCAATGGTGATAAATGGACGGCCTGGACTTGCCTGTAAAACCAAAACCAAGGACTTGCCAGATAAGATTGTCCTGCATCCACTTCCAGTTTTTAAATTGATTGGTGACCTTTCAGTGGATACAGGTACCTGGTTTAGAGGGGTTGCCAAAAAGATAGAGGCCTGGGTGCACACAACCAAGACCTTTGATCCAAATGCATTGGAAGAAAGGATGGATAATGATCTGGCCAACGAGATATTTGAACTAGATAGATGCATTGAATGTGGGTGTTGTATTGCAGCATGTGGAACCGCCAGGATGAGGGAAGATTTTCTTGGTGCTGCTACTATTAATAAAATAGCCAGATTTTACATAGATCCCAGGGACGAGAGGACAGATGAAGAGTACTTTGAAGTGATTGGTACAGATGAAGGTGTGTTTGGGTGCATGGGACTACTTGGTTGTGAAGACGTTTGTCCAAAACAGATTCCTCTTCAAGATCAACTGGGGATTATGAGAAGGAAGATGGCTATTGCATCCTTAGGCGGGAAGGTTGGTAAGTTATTTTCTGTATTTTCCAAGAAAAAAAAGTAGTGGAGATAGTTATGAGAGTTATTAATTCTGATGATATTTATTCTAAAATGAAACAGGTTATTTTAGAGGCAGGGTGCAACTTACCTAAGGATGTAGAAGAGGCTATTGAGAAGGCTTATAAAAATGAAACTCTAGATTCAGCAAAGGAAGTTCTGTCTCAGCTCCTTGAAAACTCAAAGCTTGCCAGGGAGAGTAAACTACCTCTTTGTCAGGATACTGGTGTAGGGATATTTTTTGTAGAGATTGGAGATGAGGTCAAAATCCAGGGAGAGCACATATCAGATGTCTTAACAAGGGCAATGGTAGATGCATATAGAGAAGGATATTTTAGAAAATCCCTCTGTAACCCATTTTCTAGAAAAAATACTGGCGACAACACCCCTGCAATGATTCACTATGATTTGGTTAAAGGGGATAGTTTAAAGGTATTATTTATGGCAAAGGGTGGTGGAAGTGAGAACATGTCCAGGTGTACCATGTTGGCCCCTGCTGCTGGCTGGGAAGGGATTAAAGAATTTGTGGTAAAAAGGGTGGCTGAATCTGGTCCAAATCCATGTCCTCCAATAATAGTTGGTGTTGGTATTGGTGGAACCTTTGACTATGCCCCGATATTGGCCAAAAAGGCCTTATTTAGACCCCTTGGAGATAGGCATCCAGATGAGGACATAGCAAAGAAAGAAGAAGAATTGCTTGACGCAATAAATAATCTTGGAATTGGTCCAATGGGTCTTGGAGGAAAGACCACTGCCCTGGGAGTAAAGATCAATGTTAAGGAGTGTCATATAGCCTCTCTGCCAGTTGCAGTAAATATTCAGTGTCATTCTGCAAGGTATAAGGAGGTAATTTTTTAGATGAATACATACAAGTTAAAAACCCCTTTAACAGATGAGGATATTTTAAAGCTTAAGGCTGGAGATGTGGTTTTAATTTCTGGTATAATTTATACAGCCAGGGATGCGGCCCACAAGAGGCTGATTGAATCAATTAATAGAGGAGAAGAACTACCTTTTCCCATACAAGGGTCGGTGATTTATTATGTAGGGCCGACCCCTCCCCCTCCTGGAAGACCAATAGGTTCTGCAGGGCCAACTACAAGTTATAGGATGGATCCATATGCCCCAACTTTGTATAAACTGGGACTTAAAGCATCTATTGGAAAGGGAAAGCGTTCAGATGAGGTGAAAAAGGCCATGCAGGAATACAAGGGAGTATATCTTGGGGCAACAGGAGGTGCAGGGGCACTTTTATCCCAGAGAATAAAGGATGCCAAGGTATTGGCCTATGAAGATTTAGGTCCAGAGGCCGTGAGGGAACTAGTAGTTGAGGATTTTCCGACCTTAGTTATAAATGATGTATATGGTGGTGAACTTTACGTTAAACCAAAACTTTGATCATTAGGAGTTGTTTTCCCATGGATAGAAAGAAGAAAATAGTAGCAGCAATTTCTGCTGCTATATATATGTATCTTGAGCAAGAGGCACTTGCAGTGTCCCAGATGACGCAGGCTCAACTACCAGTTATTCAGCCACAAGTGAATCTTCCCATTACCAGCCCTTGGTCTCTTGCTGGCAGAATGAGTATTATGGAAAGACGTTTTAATTGGCAATATCGTTTGTGTAAATTTTAATTTAAGGAGTATGTTATGGTAGAAAAACATGGAGTACTTGAGGCAGGTACCCTGGAAGATAAGGTAGAAGTCAAAAATCCAGTAAAGATTCAGGATCTCACAATGAGGGACGGGCATCAGTCCCTATTTGCTACAAGGGCTTATTTAGAAGACCTTCTCCCAATTGCAGAAGAAATGGATAAAGTAGGGTTTTATTCTATGGAAGTGTGGGGTGGTGCCACATTTGATGCCTGTCATAGATTTTTGGGCGAAGATCCATGGGAGAGGTTGAGGCAGTTTAAAAAACACATCAAAAATACTCCACTCTCCATGCTTCTTAGGGGGCAAAATTTAGTAGGATACAGAAATTATGCAGATGATGTTGCAGAGGCCTTTGTTGAGAGATGTTGTGTAAATGGAATAGATATATTCAGGGTCTTTGATGCATTAAATGATTTTAGAAATTTTAAAACTGCAGTTAAGGTAATCAAAGAAAATGGAAAACACTTTCAAGGGAGTATTTGCTATTCCTTGACAGAGCAGAGAATGGGAGGACCTGTTTATAATCTACAGTATTACTTAGATAAGGCCAAAGAATTAGAGGATATGGGGGCTGATACCATATGTATAAAAGATATGGCAGGTCTTATGGCCCCTTATGATGCTTATGTTTTGATAAAGGCGTTAAAAGAGACTGTAAAAGTACCAATCCACCTCCACAGCCATTTTACTTCAGGTATGGCTGATATGACCATGCTCAAGGCCATTGAGGCAGGAGTTGATATTATTGATACATGTCTGTCTCCCTGGGCCTACAGGACATCCCATCCAGCCGTGGAACCAATTGTAGTAGCACTAAAAGGCACAAGTAGGGATACAGGTCTTGATTTAAGACAGTTAATTAAGTGTGCAAAACATTTTGAAGAGATTACGCCAAAATACAGGCACCTACTCGATGACAGGATCTCTGTAATAGATGTGAATGTGCTTCTACATCAAACACCAGGTGGTATGCTGTCAAATCTAGTAAATCAACTCAGAGAAATGGATGCAATAGATAAATTAGAAGAAGTGTTTAAAGAGCTGCCAAGGGTGAGAAAAGAACTGGGTCAGGTTCCGCTGGTCACTCCAACTTCTCAGATAGTTGGTACCCAGACTGTAAACAACGTGCTCTTTGATACGCCTGATGAAAGGTATAAGATGATTACAGCGCAGGTGAAGGACCTATGTTATGGCCTTTATGGTAAGACTCCAGCACCAATTGATCCTGAGGTCCAAAAGAAGGCCCTTAAAGGGTATCCTAGGGGTGAGACTCCATTTACTGGACGTCCTGCTGATATCCTTGAACCAGAGTTAGAAAAGGCCAAACAAGAGATCGGTGATTTGGCAAAAGATATGGATGATCTCCTCATATATGCCCTTTATCCCACTACTGGTAAAAAGTTTCTCAGGATAAAATATGGGCTTGAAGAGATGCCTGAAGAGATGAAACCCAAGACAATGGAAGATGTAAAGAGGGAACAGGAGCTTATTGAAAAGGCCAAAAAGGGACTTTTGGTGGAAAAGGTGGAGAAAGAGGCCCCAGAGAAGAGTGCAAATCTCAGAACCTTTAATGTGTTTGTTGACGATGAATACTTTAAGGTAGAGGTGGATTCTGCAGATGGTCAGCCAATGATTACCCAGATAACACCAATGCCTGGGTTTATGCCAGGTATGGCTCAATCACAACAACCTCAACCAATGCAGGTAGCTCCACAAGCTCCAGCTCCAAAACCAGCTCCATCTGCTCCTAAAAAAGAAGAGCCAAAACAGGAGAAAAAGGCCGATGCGCCAGTTTCAGGTACACCAGTAGAGGCACCAATGCCTGGAATTATAATTAGACTTGAGAAAAATGTAGGTGATCAGGTAGAAGAAGGAGATGTTCTCCTCATCCTAGAGGCAATGAAGATGGAAAATTCAATCACAGCCCCAGCCTCTGGTGTGATTAAAGAGATCAGGGTGAAAGAAGGAGAAAATGTATCAAAGGGTCAGGTATTGGTTGTGATTGGTGATTAGTGATTCGTGATTCGTGAATAGTGCGTAGGGACAAATTCCATATTTGCCCAAATGTAGGGGCAATTCATGAATTGTCCAATTGATTTGTGATTTGTGAATAGTGATTCGTGAATGGGTGGATGGGTGGACAATGCACCAATACACCAATAATCGTGATTCGTGATTCGTGAATAGTGCGTAGGGGCAAATTCCATATTTGCCCAAATGTAGGGGCAATTCAAAATAGTGAACCATAATCAGTGAACAGTGAACAGGAAGAGGAAAGAATGCTGAACCACTATACCAATACACTATTACACAAATACACAAATATACCAATATACCAATACACCAATACACAAAATATAAAGGAGTTATTTATGCATAAAAGAAAAAAGATTTCTATTATAGGTGGAGGAAATGTAGGAGCAACTGCAGCTCATTGGGCTGCCAGCAAAGAACTTGGGGATGTATGTCTATTGGACATAGTTGAAGGATTGCCCCAGGGGAAGGGGCTTGATCTGAGAGAAGCCTCTCCAATCGAAGGATTTGACTCAGACATAATTGGAACCAATGATTATCGGGATACAGCAGATTCTGATGTTGTTATAATCACTGCTGGCCTTGCAAGAAAGCCTGGAATGAGCCGTGATGACTTGCTGGCAAAAAATACAGAGATTGTAAAAGGTGTAACAGAGCAGGTTGCAAAGTACTCTCCAAATGCTATCCTCATTGTGGTATCTAATCCTTTAGATGCCATGGTCTATGTTGCCCACAAGGTAAGTGGGTTTCCTACAAATAGGGTAGTTGGAATGGCTGGTATTTTGGATTCAGCCAGGTTCAGGACATTTATTTCAATGGAACTAAATGTATCAGTGGAAGATGTTACAGCATTTGTGCTTGGAGGACATGGAGACCAAATGGTACCTCTTCCAAGGTATTCCACGGTTGCAGGCATTCCTATAACTAAGCTTTTGCCAAAGGAAAAGATAGACGCAATGGTTGAGAGAACCAGAAAAGGTGGAGGGGAGATTGTGTCTTTGCTTAAAACTGGAAGTGCATTCTTTGCTCCATCAGCTGCTGCAGTACAAATGGCTGAATCTATCTTAAAAGACAAAAAACGCATTCTTCCCTGTGCTGCTTATTGTGACAAGGAATACAATGTTGGTGGTTATTTTGTAGGTGTTCCTGTAAAACTTGGAGGAAATGGTGTAGAAGAAGTAATAGAAATAGAATTACTTCCAGAAGAGGAAGAGGCCTTTAAAAAATCCGTTGAAGCAGTGAAAAATTTAGTAGCAAAGATAAATATTTAGAAAATAATAAGGCCCATTTTATCTGGGCCTTAAAAATTTTTAGTGGGGGCTTTTATGGGGGATAAAAAGGTATATAGAGTGCTTATTGGTAAACCAGGACTAGATGGTCATGATAGGGGGGCAAAGTGTATAGCCAGGGCACTTAGGGATAGTGGTTTTGAGGTTGTTTATACGGGAATTAGACGTACTCCAGAGGAAATAGCAATGGCAGCCATTCAAGAGGACGTGGACGTGGTTGGCCTATCATCCTTGTCTGGTGCCCATATGGAACTATTTTCAGAGGTAGTAGATGCCTTAAAAAAACATGGGGCATCGGATATACCAGTTATTGGCGGAGGGATAATTCCAGAAGAGGACATTGAAGAATTAAAGAAAAGAGGGATAAAAAAGGTATTTACTCCAGGTACTCCAATGGAAGAAATAATTAAAACCTTTAGAGAATTGTGTGAAAATAAATGAACATAGAACAAATAATTAAAGGAATAAAAGAAAGATCGCCCCGTGCCATTGCCAGGGCTATTACCATGGTGGAAAATGGGGATGTTTTAGTTGAAGATTTATTGTCTTCCCTGGACAAGGAGGCAATTGATAGTACAATGGTGTTTGGTATCACTGGTCCTCCAGGGGCTGGTAAATCTACCTTAACTGGAAAGATAGTTGGATACTGCAGAAAGCTGGGCAAAAGGGTTGGGGTGATAGCAGTTGATCCCTCTTCTCCTTTGTCTGGTGGTGCAATCCACGGGGATAGAATAAGGATGATGGAACATTCCCTTGACATGGATGTGGTGATTAGGTCCATGGCCACCCGTGGTAGGTTGGGTGGGCTTTGTGCATCAGCAGGTGCAGTGTGCAGGATATTGGCATCTAGTGGATGTAATCCCATCATTATAGAGACTGTTGGTGTAGGACAGTCTGAGATAGATATAGTAAAGATTGCTGATGTAACCGCCCTTGTGTCTGCCCCAGGACTGGGTGATGATATTCAGGCCCTAAAGGCAGGACTTATGGAAGTGGCTGATGTTATGGTTGTGAATAAGGCAGACAAGCCAGAGGCACAGATGCTGGCTGTGGAATTAAATGAGATTGCCAGGGAAAAGGGAACAGAAGTAATACTTACAATTGCCTCTGAAGGGAAAGGGGTAGATAAGCTTTACCATGTAATGGAAAAAATTTACTTAGAAAATGAGAAAAAAGGAATAAAACAACAAAAGCGCATTGAATATAGAAAAAAGGAAATCACTGACTGGGTTATAGAGATGATAAGAAGTGATATAGAAAAGAAGATAGATTCAATTGATACAGACTTAGACAAGGATCCCAGGGTAGTGGCATCAAAGGTGGCATCAGAACTGAAAGATGTGCTTTTAAATTAAAAATTTTTAAGGAAAAAGGGGTGGGATATGTCAAATCATCCAAAATATAAAGAGTGGGAAGAAAAGGTTTTATCAAAGGTTTTAGCAAGGTTCCCTGAGAGAAAAAAAGAGTTTAAGACCACGGGAGGGCTTGATCTTCCACGTGTTGCCCTTCCCAAGGAAATAGATGACGAATATTTGGAAAAGCTGGGATTTCCAGGCCAGTATCCCTTTACAAGGGGTGTGCAGCCCACAATGTATCGCTCCAGGCTGTGGACCATGAGACAGTATGCTGGTTTTGCCACTGCCAAAGAGACCAATGAAAGGTATAAATATCTACTGGAACAAGGACAGACAGGACTCTCTGTGGCCTTTGATCTACCCACCCAGATTGGATATGACTCTGACCATCCAATGAGCAAAGGAGAAGTTGGAAAGGTTGGAGTGGCAATAGATTCTTTAGCTGATATGGAGATTTTATTTGATGAGATCCCTTTGGATAAGGTCTCAACTTCCATGACCATTAATTCTCCAGCATCAATACTCCTTGCCATGTACGTGGCAGTTGGAGAAAAGCAAGGGGTTCCAAGGGAAAAGCTTAGGGGGACTATTCAAAATGATATTTTAAAAGAATATGTTGCCAGGGGAACATATATCTTTCCGCCAAGGCCATCACTTAGGATTATAACAAATATATTTGAGTGGTGCACTAAGAATACGCCGCTTTTTAATACAATTTCTATTTCAGGTTATCATATCAGGGAAGCAGGTTCAACAGCTGTTCAGGAAGTGGCATTTACCCTGGCCAATGGATGTACATATGTTCAAACTGCAATTGATGCTGGGCTGGATGTAAATGTCTTTGGAAAAAGGCTTTCCTTTTTCTTTAACGCAACTACTGATATAATAGAAGAAGTTGCAAAATTCAGGGCAGCAAGGCGCATGTGGGCAAAGATCATGAAAGAGCGTTTTGGTGCAACAGATCCAAGGGCATGTATGCTCAGGTTTCATACCCAGACTGCTGGACATACCCTAACTGCCCAACAAATTGACAATAATGTTGTTAGGGTGGCCCTGCAGGCATTGGCTGCAGTACTTGGTGGTACTCAATCCTTGCACACAAATTCAAAGGACGAGGCCCTTACCCTCCCAACAGAAGATTCTGTGAGAACTGCCCTGAGAACTCAGCAGATTATTGCCTATGAGTCTGGTGTGGCAAATTCAATAGATGTTTTGGGTGGCTCTTATCTAGTTGAACAGCTAACTGATAAGATAGAAGAAGAGGCCTTTTCATTAATTCAAAAAATTGATGACATGGGAGGTGTGATATCTGCTATAGAGGCAGGATTTATCCAGAGACAGATAGAAGATTCCGCTTATGAATATCAAAGACAGATAGAGACTAAAGACAGGATTATTGTAGGAGTAAATGAATTTCAATCCAAAGATACTGTAAAAGTCCCAATTTTAAAGATAGATAAAGAAGTTGAGAAACGACAGGTAGAAAGGGTCAAAAAGGTAAGGGAACAGAGGGATAATTCTAAGGTAGAGGCATGTTTAAAGAGGTTAGAGGATGCTGCAAGGGGAGATGAGAACCTAATGGACCCAATCCTTGAAGCGGTTAAGGAATATGCCACTATTGGTGAAATTTGTGGGGTTTTGAGGGAAGTTTTTGGAGAATATAGGGATTAGTGAGATTTAATATGCATTGTAAATAATAAACAAAAGGAGTTTGTATGGCCCTGACCACAGAAGAAAAGATAAAAAAACTAAAGGAACTGGAACAAGAAGTAATGAAAATGGGGGGAGAGGCGGCCATAAAAAAACATAAGGAAAAAGGTAAACTTACAGCAAGGGAAAGACTGGATCTTTTATTTGATAACGGGACATTCCAAGAAGTTGATATGTTTGTAAAGCACAGGTGCACAAATTTTGGCATGGAAAAGGTGAATATACCTGCAGATGGGGTGGTTACTGGTTTTGGCCTTGTCAATGGGAGGCCAGTTTGTGCCTTTTCTCAAGATTTTACAGCCAGGGCTGGGAGTCTGGGAGAGATGCATGCAAAAAAGATCTGTAAGGTTATGGACCTGGCCTTGAAGGTAGGTGTTCCAGTGATTGGATTTAATGACTCTGGTGGTGCAAGGATTCAAGAGGGAGTTGATGCCTTATCTGGATATGGACAGATATTTTTCAGGAACGCAAATGCCTCAGGTGTTATTCCTCAAATTTCTGCTATAATGGGTACAACTGCTGGCGGTGCTGTTTATTCCCCTGCAATGACAGATTTTATCTTTATGGTGAAAAAGACCAGTTTCATGTTTATAACTGGTCCCCAAGTTATCAAGTCTGTAACAGGTGAGGAGGTGAGTTTTGAAGATTTGGGTGGTGCAATGGTCCATAATGAGAAAAGTGGAGTTGCCCATTTTGCCTGCGAATCAGACGAAGACGCTATATTGAAAATAAAAAAATTGCTCTCATACTTGCCACTTAATAATATGGAAGATCCTCCATATGAGCCTCCAACAGATGCACCAAATAGGGAAGCACCTGAGTTAGATAAGATTATTCCAGATAACCCAAATCAGCCCTATGATATGAAGGAAGTTATAAGGGCAATTGTTGATAATGGAGAATTTTTTGAACCACATGAATACTATGCACAAAATATAGTGGTTTGTTTTGCCAGGTTAAATGGTCATCCCATAGGAATCATTGCAAATCAACCCAAGGTATTTGCGGGCTGTTTAGATATCAATGCCTCTGATAAGGCAACAAGATTTATCAGATTTTGTGATGCCTTTAATATTCCTCTGCTAACAATAGCAGATGTTCCAGGTTACCTTCCTGGTACAGATCAAGAATGGGGTGGGATAATCAGACATGGTGCAAAACTTCTATGGTGTTATTCAGAAGCAACCGTGCCCAAGATGTTGCTTATTACAAGAAAGTCCTATGGTGGTGCGTACCTTGCTATGTGTTCTCGGGACCTAGGGGCGGATGTAGTATATGCATGGCCTACAGCTGAGATAGCAGTAATGGGTGCTTCAGGTGCTGCGAATATAATATACAGAAAAGAGATAAAGGCTGCAGAGAATCCTGAAGAAAAGAGAAAGGAAAAGATTGCTGAATATGAGGAATTATTTGCTAATCCCTACAGGGCCGCTGAGAGGGGTTATATTGATGCAGTGATTCAGCCAAGAGTTACAAGGCCAAAACTTGTTGCTGCACTGGAATTACTTAAGACCAAGAGAGATGTCAGGGCACCGAAAAAACATGGTAATATACCAATGTAAAATAAGAGGAGTAAAAATTGGTGTGGTGGTTAGTGGTGTAGTGGTTAGTGGTATAGTGGTGTATTGGTTATTGGTATATTGGTATAGTAGTTATTGGTATATTGGTGTAGTGGTGTAGTGGTTAGTGGTTATTGGTGTAGTGGTTCATTCCTTTTCCTATTCACTAATCACGAATCACTAATCACGAATCATTGCTCACCGTTCACTAATAAATGAGAGGAGTAAGATATGTTACAAAAAATAGACCATATTGGAATAGCAGTAAAATCTTTAGATGAAGCAGTAAAATTTTATGAAAATGCATTAGGGCTAAAGTGTGAGAAAATTGAGGAAGTTCCTACACAAAAGGTCAAGACAGCTTTTTTTGATATTGGAGGGGTTCATTTAGAGCTTCTTGAACCCACTGCTGAAGATAGTCCCATTGCCAAATTTTTGCAGAGAAATGGAGAAGGCGTCCACCACATTGCATATTATAGTGATGATATTACAGCACAATTAGCAAAGGCAAAGGATGCAGGATGTAAGCTCATAAATGAAGAACCTGTTCCAGGTGCTGGAGGCAAAAAGGTGGCATTTTTGCATCCTAAATCCACCCATGGAGTACTCACTGAATTTTGTTCTAAAGAATAGAAAGTTGTATGAGGTAAAGGATAGGTGCGTAAAAAGGCTAGTTAAGTGAATGGGAAATCTAAAATGGAAAAGTAAAATTTAAAAGGTGGATATCCATGAAAATACATGAGTATCAGGCAAAAGAGATATTTAAAAAATACAGCATACCTGTTCCAAAAGGAAAGGTGGCCTTTACAAAACAAGAGGTAATAGATGCTGCAAAGGAGCTTGGTGCCTTTCCAGTGGTTATAAAGGCACAGGTGCATGCTGGAGGCAGGGGAAAGGCAGGCGGTGTAAAACTGGCCAATTCTCTCGATGAAGTTTCTCAATTAGCAGATTCTATGCTCAATATGGTTTTAGTTACCCACCAAACTGGTCCACAAGGTAAGGTGGTGAGAAAAGTATTGGTGGAAGAGGGATTAAACATTGAGAAAGAATACTATATGGCAGTTGTAATGGATCGTTCTTCAGAAAAGATAGTGATAATGGCAAGCGAAGCTGGTGGTATGGACATAGAAGAGGTGGCAGAAAAAAGTCCTGAAAAGATAATAAAGGTCTTTATTGATCCATTAATAGGCATAAGTGGCCACAATTTGAGGAACATAGCCTTTGGGTTAAATATTGAGAAAGAGTTACAAAAGCCCCTTATGGCCATAGTAAAATCCCTTTACTCAATATTTGTAGACCTTGATTGTTCCCTTGTTGAAATAAATCCTCTTATTTTAACTAAAGAGGGTAAGTGGATAGCTTTAGATGCAAAAATAAACTTTGACGACAATGGTCTTTTTAGGCATAAAGAAATAATGGAGCTAAGAGATATACAAGAAGAGGATCCATTAGAGGTTGAGGCGTCAAAATATGGTTTAAATTACATTAAATTAGATGGAAATGTTGGAAATATTGTAAATGGAGCTGGCCTTGCCATGGCTACCATGGACTTGATTAAAAGGGCTGGGGCTGAACCAGCCAATTTTTTAGATGTTGGTGGTGGTGCCAGCGCTGAGATGGTAGAAAATGGATTTAAAATTTTACTCAGTGACAAGAATGTAAAGGCAATATTAATTAATATATTTGGCGGAATTTTGAGGTGCGATGTGCTTGCAGAAGGTGTGGTTGCAGCAGCAAAAAAGGTTGGAGTGCATGTGCCTGTAGTGGTGAGAATGGAAGGTACTAATGCTGAGAAAGGACGGGAAATTTTGCTTAATTCAGGATTGAATTTAAAGACTGCTAAGGACTTAAAAGAGGCTGCAAAGATGATTGCAGAGTTAGTATAAGGAGTTAGGTTATGAGTATATTTGTTAACAAAAATACCAGGGTAGTTGTGCAGGGTATAACAGGAAAAGAAGGCAGTTTTCATGCAAGACAGTGTATTAGCTATGGAACTAAGGTGGTGGCAGGGGTGACTCCTGGAAAAGGCGGAATGAAGATGGACGATGTTCCTGTTTTTAATACTGTTATGGAAGCAAAAGAGAAAACAGGGGCAAATTGTTCTTTAATATTTGTGCCACCAGCCTTTGCAGCAGATGCCATTTTAGAGGCAATAGATGCAGGAATTGAAGTGATTGTGGCAATAACTGAGGGGATTCCTGCACTGGATATGCTCAAGGTAAAAAATTATTTAAGGGGTAAAAACAGCAGGTTAATTGGGCCAAATTGTCCTGGGATAATTACCCCTGGTGAGTGCAAAATAGGTATTATGCCTGGGCATATCCATAGGCCAGGTGGGCCAATTGGAGTGGTTTCTAGATCTGGCACTTTGACATATGAAGTGGTGTATCAGCTCACACAAATGGGTATTGGACAGACCACCTGTCTTGGTATTGGAGGAGACCCAATAATAGGCACAAATTTTAAAGATGCACTGGCGGCCTTTGAGCAAGATGAAGATACCAAAGGGGTAGTTATGGTGGGAGAGATTGGAGGAGATGCAGAAGAGAGGGCTGCTGAATTTATTAAAAACAATATGACCAAGCCAGTAGTGGGATTTATAGCTGGGCTTACAGCACCTCCTGGCAGGAGAATGGGACATGCAGGGGCCATTATTAGCGGGAAAAAGGGAACTGCCAAGGCAAAGATCGCAGCTTTAAAGGAGGCTGGTATTGCTGTTTGTGAAGACCTGGGATCATTTGGTGAATTTGCCAAGGAGGTGTTTGGTCTATAAAATTTGGTGTTTGGTTTTTTTTAATTTTTTATAACCCTTAACTTAATGAAAGGAGGGGAAGATGGGTAAGCTTTTTTTAAGAGATTACAAGAAAATGTGGGAATACGCAAAGAATGATCCTGAAGGATTCTGGGATGAGGCAGCCGTGTGGTCTATGAACAACATTCACTGGTTTAAACCATGGGAAAAGACCTTTGTTTGGGAATATCCTACATTCAGGTGGTTTGTTGGTGGAACAACAAATATCTGTTATAATTGTTTAGATTATAAGATTCTCAAAGGGTATGGAGACAAGCCAGCATTTATTGAAGTTAGTGGAGAGAGAGGAGAAGACAGGGTCCTCACCTATAAGGAACTCCTTGAGTTAGTGGAAAAATATGCTGCTGCTTTGAGAGGTGTGGGTGTAGAAAAGGGCGATAGGGTAATGCTCTATATGCCCATGTCTGCCGATGCTGCAGCTGCAATGCTGGCGTGTGCTAGGATTGGTGCCATCCATGTAGCAGTATTTGCAGGTTTTTCTTCAAAGGCTATAGCAGACAGGATAGATCTCACAAAACCAAAGGTTGCCCTTGTTCAGGATATTGGATCCAGGGCAGGAAAGATGGTTGCTCTAAAAGATATGTTTGATAAAGGCGTTCAGATGGCTGATTATAAGATAGGGACAGTTGCTGTATTCTCAAGACCAGGGTACAAGGTTGGTGAATATTCCGTTAACATGGAAAAGGGCAGAGATATTACTTGGGAAGAGTTTTTAAATGGAGGAGAAGGACAGGATGGAGGATACGTAGAACTTGAGGCCAATGAACCACTGTTCATACTTCCAACATCAGGTACAACAAAAAAACCAAAACCAACTGTACAAAGGCATGGCGGATATCAGATCTATATTTATTGTATGGGACAATGGATTTATGGAAGAAAACCAGAGGATGTATGGTTCTGTACTTCTGATATAGGATGGATTGTTGGACACAGCTATAATGTCTATGAACCACTTTTAGCTGGTTGCACTTCTATACTTTACGAAGGAACGCCCAATTATCCTGAAAAGGATATGTGGTGGGCTATTATTGAAAAATACAAAGCAACTGGGTGGTGGATATCACCAACAGGTGCTAGGGCCCTTTTGATGCTTGGAATTGAACAGGCTGAAAAGCACGACCTCTCCTCTCTTGAGAGGGTGTTTAGTGCTGGTGAGGTCTTAAATCCACCAGTGTGGGAATGGCTCCAGAAGAAGGTCTTTAAGGATAGAATCCCTGTAATGGATCACATGTGGCAGACAGAATCTTCAGGTCCACTTTTTGCCAATCCTTATGGACTTCAACTATTTCCAATAAAACCAGGATCTGCAACATATCCTGTTCCTGGCATTGTCCCAGAGGTGGTAGATGAACTCACAGGTAGAACTTTACTGCCAGGTGAGAAAGGTACAATGATAATTAAAAGACCATGGCCTGGGTTGACAGCCACATTGTGGGAAAATCCAGAGCAGTATAAACAGGAATATTGGGAAAATACTTTGGCCACAACTGGTTCTTACTATTGTGGTGATGCTGCGACAATAGATGAAGACGGATATGTGTGGTTCTCTGGACGTGCAGATGAGGTTATCAAGATTTCAGACCACAGAATAGGGACAATCGAGGTTGAAAGCGCCCTTGTAAATCATCCAGCTGTTGGAGAGGCTGCAGTTGTTGGTGTCCCTGATGAGCTCAGGGGACAAGTGTGTCTCGGGCTGGTTGTGCTTAAATCTGGTTATGAGCCTTCTGATGAGTTGGAGAAAGAACTTATAACATACGTAAGAAATGCCCTAGGTCCAATAGTGGTATTTAAAGGTATTGAATTTGTTGATATACTTCCAAAGACTAGAAGTGGTAAGATCATGAGGAGGGTACTTAAAAAAGTATGGAGTAATGAAGATATTGGTGATATTTCTACAATAGAAGAAGAGGCATCTGTTGAAGAAGTAAAAGAAGCACTTGCTAAATTAGGTAAATAGAGAGAGAGGGCCAGTTTATAGCTGGCCCTTGCTTAAAAAACACAATTTTAATGTGCATTGACATTGTCAATTTATGTTAAAATTGTGTTGACAAAAAATGGATATTTAATGTAATATATATCCAACTATAAAATTTATAATGGAGAATCATAATGAAAAAATTTGTTCAAAAGTTAGAATTAAATAGACAAGATGTCTATAAGGATGCAAAAATTGCTGATTATGGTAAGAGGGAAGTAGATTTTAAAGGAATGGGAAAGCTCAAGAAAAAATTGCAATATAAAGCAAGGGAAGTTGTATGTGTTGAAGCGTGTAGAACTCCATTTGGGAGATTTGGTGGAAAATTAAAACAATATGATGCTCCCCAGCTAGGTGCATTGGCCATAAAGGAAGTTTTAAGAAGAGTATCAGACAAGATAAATGCAGAGGACATAGATTATGTAATTATGGGGCAGGTAGTGCCTGCTGGATGTGGTCAGGTCCCTGCTAGACAGGCAGCGATTTTGGCAGGTCTTCCTGAGTATGTTCCTTCTATTTCCATAAATAAAGTGTGTTCTTCTGGGATAAAGGCCATTGATTTAGGTGTTCAGCTCATTCAAACAGGACGTGCAGAGATAGTGATTGCAGGTGGGATGGAATCTATGTCTAATTGTCCTTTTGCACTTAAGACTATGAGGTGGGGACATAGAATGGGCCTTCCAAACGCAGATGTTCTAGATCTTATGGTCTATGATGGTTTGTGGGATCCTTTTTATAACCGTCACATGGCCATCCACGGTTCTGAAACCAGTGATGAATTTGGTTTTACAAGGCAGGATAATGACCAGTGGGCATATCGTTCTCAAATGACTGCAAAGCAGGCAATGGAAGAGGGTAGATTAGATGATGAGCTATTTGGAGTGGAAGTGAAGGTTGGGAAAAATATTGAAGTATTTGATACAGATGAACAGCCAAGGCCTAATACTACCCTGGAAATTTTGGCCAAATTGCCACCTGTATTTAATCACATCTCAACAGTAACAGGTGAGCCTGGTTCAATTACTGCTGGGAATGCACCTGGTATAAATGATGGAGCAGGTGTTTGTCTTTTGATGAGCAGGGAGATGGCTGAAGAACTAGGGCTTAAAATACTTTTTCGTGTGATGGATTATGCAGAAGTATCACAGCCAACCAAAGATATTGCCCTGGTTCCTGGTCTGTCTATTAAGAAGGTTTTGGACCAAAATGACCTGAATATAAAGGATATTGATTTAATAGAGATAAATGAGGCCTTTGCAGCAGTGACCCTTATTAGTGGTAGAAGGGTCTTGGGTCTGTCAAAAGAAGAAATGGACAAAAAAGTGAATGTAAATGGTGGTGCTATTGCATATGGTCATCCCATTGGGGCTACAGGGGCGAGGATTGTAATGACCCTTGCATATGAGCTTAAGAGAAGAGGAGGAGGAGTTGGGGTTTGTGGCATTTGCTCAGGCCTTGCCCAGGGAGATGCAATGTTAATTAAGGTAGATGGTTAATTAAAATTAAATTAAATGGAGGTAATTTTATGGATATAAAAAAGATAATGGTAGTTGGTGCAGGTCAAATGGGCAATGGGATAGCTCAGGTATCAGCCCAGGCTGGATATGAAGTGGTTTTAAATGACATAACAATGGAGTTGGCTGAAAAGGGATTAAATAATATTAAGAAGATCTTGAGTAAAAATGTGTCCAAGGGAAAGATTAGCGAGGATGAGAAAGACAAGATTTTATCAAGGATTACCTTATCAGATAAACTTGATCCTGCCAAAGAATGTGATCTTGTTATTGAGGCGGTTATTGAAAAGATGGATATTAAGGCAAAGGTGTTTTCAGAACTAGACAGACTGGCCCCAGAGCATGCAATTTTAGCAACAAACACATCTTCTCTGCCAATTACCCAGATCGCTGCGTGTACAAATAGGCCAGAGAAGGTAATTGGTATGCATTTTATGAATCCTGTGCCAGTTATGAAATTGGTGGAGATAATAAATGGTTTAGAAACTGCTCCAGAGGTGACTGAGACCATTAAGCAGGTGTCTGAGAAGATGGGTAAGGTCCCTGTTGAGTGTAAGGATGTTCCTGGTTTTGTTTCAAATAGGGTACTTATGGTTATGATAAATGAGGCCATATGGGAACTCTATGAAGGAGTGGCAACAAAAGAGGGTATAGATAACATTATGAAACTTGGAATGAATCATCCAATGGGACCTCTGGCCCTGGCAGACTTAATTGGTCTTGATACAGTACTTGCAATATTAAACGTGCTGGTTGAAGGGTATGGTGATCCCAAATATAGGCCATGTCCATTACTGAAGTCCTATGTTGCTGCTGGTAGATTGGGGAGAAAGACAGGGAAAGGATTTTATGAATACAAGTAAATATTTTTATGGTTGGTAAAAAAATTTTTTAGGAGTGGTTTTTATGTTAAAATATTTTGCAGAAGAACTTTTAAATAAGTGTTCTTCTCTAAGAAAAAAGTGGGAAGATGAAGTTAAGAAATTAATTGCAAAAAGGCCAGAGAGGAAAGAAAGGTTTTCCACGGTATCAGACCATGAAATAAAGAGACTTTATACTCCTGAAGATATAAAGGATTTAGACTTTGAAAAGGATATTGGTTTTCCTGGTCAATATCCCTATACAAGGGGAATCCACCATACTGGATATAGGGGGAGGATCTGGACATACAGGATGTTTTCGGGCCTTGGCACTGCCAAGGATACCAATGAGAGGTGGCATTTACTTTTAAAGGAAGGACAAACTGGCCTTAGCACAGCCTTTGATTTCCCAACTCTCATGGGATATGACTCAGATAGTCCAAGATCAGCTGGTGAAGTTGGAAAGTGTGGTGTTGCAATAGACACATTGGAAGATTTTCTTGTCCTGGTTGATGGGATTCCCCTTGGAGAAGTGACCACTTCCATGACCATAAATCCTCCTGCTACAGTAATGTGGTCCATGTATATTGCGTGTGCCAAAAAGCAGGGCGTTCCTTTAGATAAAATAGGTGGAACAATACAAAATGACATGTTAAAAGAGTTTATTGCCCAGAAGACCTTTATGCTTCCACCTGAGCCATCCATGAAATTAATCAGCGATACCATTGAATTTGGGACAAAATATGTGCCCAAGTGGAATACAATATCCATATCTGGTTATCACATAAGGGAAGCAGGCTCTACAGCAGTACAAGAGCTGGCTTTTACTTTGAGGGATGGCATGGAATACGTTGAGCATGCCATGAAGACCAAGAAGTTAGATCCAGATGAATTTGCACCACGGCTTTCTTTCTTCTTTAACTCCCATATAGATTTCTTTGAAGAGATCTGTAAGATGAGGGCTGCAAGAAAGATATGGGCCCATGTGATGAGATACAGATATAAGGCCAAGAATCCACGGTCCTGGTGGATGAGGTTCCATACACAGACAGCGGGATGTTCTTTGACTGCTCAACAACCATATAACAATGTAGTTAGGACTGCAGTAGAAGCGTTGGCAGCAGTACTTGGTGGAACTCAATCCCTGCATACAAATTCTTTAGATGAAGTGTATTGTTTGCCAACAGAACATGCAGTGCAAATAGCGCTCAGGACTCAGCAGATAATTGCAGAAGAAACAGGTGTTGCCAATACAATAGATCCATTGGCAGGATCATACTTTGTTGAAAAATTGACCAAAGAGATGGAAGAGGCGGCATGGGAATATATTGAAAAGATAGATAATATGGGTGGTATGCTGGCTGCAATTGAGCAGGGATACCCCCAGATGGAGATAGCAAATGCGGCATATAAGTTCCAGCAACAGGTGGAAAATGGGGAAAAGGTAGTTGTTGGAGTAAATAAGTATGTTACAGAGGAGCTGCAGGAGATACCTATTTTAGAGATAGATGAAAGGGTTGAGAAGGAACAGCTAAAAAGGCTTGAGGAGGTCAAGAGGAGAAGGGATGATAAGGCTGTAAAAAAGGCCTTGGATAATCTTAGAAATGCCTGTAAAAAAGATGAGAATGTAATGCCATATTGTATTGAAGCTGTTGAGGCATTGGCTACAGAACAGGAAATATGTGATGTATATAGGGAAGTATATGGAGTATATAGGGATCCTGGATTTTTTTAACACAAAAAGCACAATTCTCAAATAAGTAGTTGCACATAAAATGTATAAATTTCAAGGAGAGTAGGTAGAATGGCAAATAGAAAATTGCGTATAATGGTAGCTAAGCCAGGTTTAGATGGGCATGATAGGGGGGCTAGGATCCTGGCTAGATTTTTTAGGGATTCAGGTTATGAGGTGATTTACACGGGATGTCACCAGACACCTGAGCAGATTGTTGAGGCAGCGCTGCAGGAAGATGTGGACTTGATCGGCCTTAGCTGTCTCTCTGGTGCCCATAAGGAACTTTTCCCAAAAGTGGTTAAGTTGCTTAAAGAAAAAGGGGCAGACGATATAGTTGTTATAGGTGGAGGTATTATACCTGAACAGGATTTTCAATATCTCTATGATCATGGAATTAAGGCCGTGTTTACTCCAGGGACTCCACTTGAAGAGATAAAGAAGTGGATAGATGAGAATGTAAAGGTTAGAGAAGAGCTTGTGTAAGAATATTTAAGGTGGATTATATGGATCAGCAAAAATTAGAAAAAATCTTAAATCGCATACGGGAGGGGGATGTTAGGGTTGTTTCTCGTCTTATTAGAAATTTAGAAGACAGGATACCAGAGGCCAAGGAGGTTATTAAGTATATTTATCCGCATACTGGACAGGCACGTGTAGTTGGCATAACAGGCGCACCAGGTGCGGGAAAATCAACAATTACAGATTTTTTGATAAGTTCATATAGAAAACAGGGAAAGACTGTTGGTGTTTTAGCAGTTGATCCCACTTCTCCTTTTACTGGTGGAGCGCTTTTAGGCGATAGGGTGAGGATGCAAGATCATGCTGGTGATAGTGGTGTATTTATAAGGAGCCTGGCTACCAGAGGTGCATTAGGAGGACTTTCTGCTGCTGTTGAAGATGCCATACATGTGCTAGATGTCATGGGAAAAGATGTGATAATTATTGAAACAGTTGGAACTGGACAGTCGGAAGTTGATATCATGAATAACGCACATACAATAGTAGTTGTCTTGACTCCTGGCATGGGAGATGATGTTCAGACTATTAAGGCTGGTATTATGGAAATAGCGGATATATTTGTTATCAATAAGGGTGATCAGCCTAATGCCGCAAAATTATTCATGGACCTTATGCGAGCCTTGGATATGATGCAGGAATGTCCAGGGGGATGGAAACCTCCTATTGTTAAATTAGGGACCACGGCAAATCCAATAAAATATGCAGAAGAAATAGATGAATTGAGAAAAAAGATAGATGAACATCTAAAGTTTTTAGAGGATAAAAAGATCATTGAACAAAGAGAAAAAAGAAAAGCCAGGGTGCAACTTATAAATGCAATTGAATCTCAGGTCCTTGTGCCAATAATAGATTCTTTGGAAAAGGATGGGACACTGCAAAATATGGTAGAAAAGATAGCAAATAAACAGGTGAGTGCACATGAATTTGCTGAGGAAATAAAAAATATGTTTTGTAAGAAGGAACAGTAAAAAAATGTTGCGTTTTAATCTAAACAATGTTTATATATACATAATAAAATCGCAAAATTGTAATATAATAGAAGTAATATTAAAGGTTTAAAATTAAAAACAAAAGGAGAGGGATGTATGGGAATGCAAGACTATTTCAAGAAGGTTATGGAAATTAACCAAATGGCTGACTTAGAAGCCAGAGACAAGGCAGCCAAAGCATTTTTTGATGACTTAAACAAGGCTGAGCTCCCAGAATATTTTAACTGGGCAGAGGAAATCTTTGAGGGATTGCATGTAAAGGAGAGGGGAGAGCAGGATGCACTTATATGGGTGAATTTGGAGAATGGAGAGGATAAAAAATTTACCTATGTTGAATTTGCCACAAATGGTAATAAGGTACTCAATTTTCTCAGGAAAAACGGTGTTAATCAAGGTGACAATATGTATATGATGATACCCATTGTTCCTGAGACCTGGTTTGCATCCTTTGCTTGTCTAAAAGGTGGGTTGATAATTGTTCCCACCGCAACTACAATGACCGCTAGAGAGCTTGAGTTCAGATTTGAGACCTATCCACCTGATGTAATTGTAGCAGATGAGGCCTCAGCTGCAGTAATGGATGAGACCTTAAAGGCAACGGGAAAGGAACCAAAGGTAAAGCTTGTCTTAGGTCAAAGGGACGGATGGACATCTTATAAGGAGGTGGAGAAGGAATCTGGTGAAGCTGAAGGAGCAAAGATAAAGAAAGACGACATATTATTTTGTTTCTTTACATCAGGCACCACTGGTTTACCAAAGAGGGTTGGACATTCAGCTACCTCATATCCAGTTGGGCATTTATCTACCGCTGTTATGACTGGTACTGCACCTGGAGACATTCATAATAACCTGTCTGCTCCTGGATGGGCAAAATGGGCATGGAGTAGCTTTTTTGCTCCTTTAAATGTAGGTGCCACTGCAACAGGATTTTTCTTTAAGGCATTGGATGGAAACAAATACCTTGAGGCCATTTCAAAATATAAGGTCAATGTCTTCTGTGCCCCTCCCACGGCCTGGCGGATGTTTATTAATCTGGACTTGGATAAATTTGATTTTTCAGCGCTCAGATATTCAGTGAGTGCAGGTGAGCCTTTGAATCCAGAAGTGATCAATCAATGGAAAAAGGCCACAAATACCGAGATCAGGGATTTTTATGGGCAGACTGAATCCACAGCAATGATTGGAAATGCACCATGGATGGAAGGTAAGATGAGGGCAGGTTCCTTTGGCAGACCCTCTTATATGTACGATATGGTCATTGTAGATGATGAGGGTAATGAAGTTACAAAGCCAAATGAGCCAGGCCATATTTGTGTGAGACTTAAAAATTGGAGGGCAATTGGCCTGTTTACTGAGTATATTGGCAATCCAGAGAAGATGAAAGAGGTGTTTGTAGGTGATTATTATTACACTGGTGATAGGGCATATATTGATGAGGACAACTACTGGTGGTTTGTTGGAAGGGCAGATGATGTTATTAAGTCATCTGACTATCGTGTTGGACCATTTGAAGTTGAAAGTGCCCTTGTTGAACACGCAGCAGTTGCAGAGGCAGCAGTTGTAGGTTCTCCAGATCCCCACAGATATCAGTTGGTAAAGGCCTTTGTGATCTTAAATAAAGGTTACACACCTTCAAAAGAGCTTGCCTTAGAACTCTTTAAACACACTATTGATGTGCTTGCTAAGTTTAAGATACCCAGAATAATTCAGTTTGTTGATGAACTCCCAAAGACCATAAGTGGCAAGATTAGAAGGATTGAGCTCAGAGAACAGGAGATCAAGAAAAAAGAGCAAGGTATTGAAAGGGGTGAAAATGAATACTTTTATTGGGACTTTCCAGAACTAAGTTCTAGAAATAAAAAATAAATTTAGTAATTAATGGGGGCTAAAACGCCCCCATTTTATTAGGGGTTAAGGTGTTGTGTCTTTAAACCTGACTTTGACATTGATTTTGTATACTCTTATATAACTTTACCGAGTTGTTTTTATTTTTCCATTTTTGGAGATATTCATTAGAGCTATTGTTGTCCAGCCTAGAGGGAACATATGTGGATGATAAAGAGACTGCGTAAATTCTTTTTACGGCATTTGGTATTGAAAGAAGGGAAGTAGATGATTAAGAGGGATTCTAGCTCCCTTTGGAAAGCAGTATGATTTTTTTCACCCATTTCTTCCTTGAAAATGCACCATCTCCCAGCCCCAATAGGCTATAAGCATCTTGACAAACTCTCTATCCAGAAGGTGTTTTGCCTCTTTTGGATTGTATTTTTAGGGAGTCCCTTCCCTCTTTCACCCCTTACTCAATTTCTAATTCTAACTTCAAAACATATCCAACTTTTTTGGGAGCAATATAGGATATTGGTTATTGGTGTAGTGGTGTATTGGTGTATTGGTTATTGGTGTATTGGTGTATTGGTTATTGGTGTATTGGTGTATTGGTGTAGCGGACAGATTTTAGGGAACATTTGATTTTTGTAACGTAGGGGCAATCCATGAATTGCCCGTACCATTGGGCAAATATGGAATTTTCCCCAACATGGTGGGATATGGTCGGAAATGGAATTCGCCTCCACATCCCAATCCCAAATCCCTGTTCACGGAAAGTGGTGTATTGGTACAGGCAAATAAGGCTCTTTTTTACTTAAAATGTTGCAAAATATTTAAGCAAAGATTATTTTAAATACTATAGTTTTGAGTAAATTAATGTTAAAACCAGCTAAAAATTTTTTATTGAACTAAAAGGAGTCCCTAAATTATTAG